>NZ_FXTX01000017.1 GCF_900182795.1 Venenivibrio stagnispumantis | reverse complement strand
TTTAATTTCATAAACCATAATCCATTTTTTCTGTAAAACTGCAACTTTTTAAATTGTCCGTTCTCAATGCTATCATCTGCTGATGTTATAAATATATCTGCATCAAATTTTGGCTTTACTGCTTTAAGATAATCTTTTTCTATATATCCTTTTTTAAATTGTTTTTTTATCTGTCTTTGTATGTTTAATACAAATAATGGTGATTTTTGTAGATAATCTGCTAAATAGTTTTCATTCCAAAATATAGTGCAGGGATATTTTGTTATAAACTCATATATTTCTTTTCTTTCTATTTGAGAACGAAGTATTTGTCCGGTTAATTCTAAGGAGTTTCTATATACTCTTGATGGTATCCATTTTTCTTCATTTTTTATATCTTTTTTGAGGATGGTTAATGCTTTTCCTGTTTGTTTTAATTTATTTAATGTTTCATTGTTCCATAGATTATTTATCCAGTTATTAATCTTTCTTTTGTTTATAGAGATTAGATAATCTAAATATGGATATATGCTTTGTGGTAGGGTTAGGCTATATGATAGGATTATACTACTCATTTCAACTAAACCTTATTTGTGATGCTTTTCTAATTCTTAATAATTTTCTCATGCTGTAATTATAGATAAATATGATTAAAAAATCAAGGTGCTGTTGTTAGCCCTCTTTGTTTTTGTTTAATTTATTCTATCATGTTAAAATATTAAAATCAAAGATTTTGGAGGTTTTTAGATGTCTGAAGATATTTTTTTACATAGAAAAGAAAAATTAAATCTATTAAAAGAAAAAGGTATAAATCCTTATCCCCATAAATTCCAGATAACAGATAGTTTGGAAGATATTAGAAAGGAATTTGAACTACCGGTTCCAAAAGATAAAGAGTTTTCTATAAAAGGAAAAATAAAGAGGGTTTCTAAGAAAGATGAGGAATATATAATAAGATTTGAAGATTTAGAGCAACATGCAGAAATACAGGTTATATATCCTCAAAAAGATAAAATACAGCCAAATGTAATAGCAGTATTTAAAGGAAAATTAGATAGAATTGATGGAAAATTAACCCTTGTTGCTCATGAGTATAAAGAGGGGGAAGATGGTGAGCCTGTTTATAAGATAAAATCAATGTATGATAAAGACCCTGAAAGAAAAGAGGTTGCCGTTGCAGGAAGATTAATAGCCCTCAGAGACCAAGGAAAAGCGGCATTTGGACATATTCAGGATGCCTACTCAAAAATACAGATTTATTTTAAATCTGATATTCTTGGAGAAGAAAGATATAAAGAGATTATGGATTTGGTAGATATTGGAGATATTATAGGTGTAAAAGGAAATCTTTTTAGAACAATGACAGGGGAGCTTACGGTAGAAATTACAGATTTTCAAATACTTTCAAAATCTTTAAGAGCTTTACCGGAAAAATGGCACGGACTTAAAGATACCGAATATAGATACAGATATAGATTTTTAGATTTAATTGCTAATCAAAAATCAAGGGAGATATTTAAACTCAGGGCAAAAGCTATAAAAAGTTTAAGAGAATACTTAGAAAGTAAAGGATTTATAGAGGTAGAAACTCCTATATTACAACCAGTAGCATCAGGAGCATTGGCAAAACCATTTATAACATATCACAATGCCCTTGATATGAATTTATATCTTAGAATAGCACCGGAACTTTATCTAAAAATGCTTATTGTTGGTGGATTTAATAGGGTTTTTGAAATAGGAAGAAATTTTAGAAATGAAGGGATAGATACAACCCATAATCCTGAATTTACTATGGTAGAGTTTTATGCAGCATATCTTGATTATAATGACCTGATGATAATGACTGAAGAGTTAATCAGAAAGATATTGCTTGATACAGTTGGAAGTTTAAAGATAAAATGGGATGAAGTTGAGCTTGATTTTGAAAAACCTTTTAGAAAGATTGCATTTTTTGAAGCATTAAAAGAAAAAACCGGTAAAGATAAAGAGTTTTTCCTAAATGAAGAAAAATCAAGGGAATTTGCAAAATCTGTTGGTATTCCAAAAGCAGAAACATTAACCCATATGAAATTATTGGATAAACTTTTTGAACATTTTATAGAAGAAGATTTGGTTCAGCCAACTTTTGTTATTGATTTTCCAAAGATATTATCACCACTTGCAAAAACCCATAGAAATGACCCTGATTTAGTAGAAAGATTTGAGCTTATTATAAATAAACAAGAAATTGCAAATGCATATACAGAGTTAAATGACCCGATAGACCAAAGGGAAAGATTTATACAGCAGTTAAGGGAAAAAGAGATGGGAGATGAAGAAGCTATGAGCATAGATGAAACATTTATAACTGCTCTTGAATATGGGCTCCCACCAACAGCCGGAGAAGGTATAGGAATAGATAGATTAGTTATGATGCTAACAGATAGCGTTTCAATAAGAGAAGTTATATTATTTCCAACTCTAAGACCGGAAAGGTAGAAATATGGAAGAAAAATTCATAGGAACATTGCTTGGTGCAGGTATAGGTGATAGCCTTGGTATGACTGTTGAAGAACTTCCGGTAGATGAGGTTATTCTTCATTATGGAGATAAAGTAAAAGATTTAGTTGACCCTCATCCATCTTCTCCTTCTAATTTTCTAAAAGCCGGAGAAAACACATCAGAGTTTGATATTGTTATGCTTGTTGCAAAATCAATAGCAGAAAAAGGAAGAATTGATATTCAGGATATTATTTATAGATACGTAGAATGGGAAGAAAAGGAAGAACTTCATAACTATATAGACCCTTATTTTTTAATTGCTATACATAATCTTAAAAATGGCATAGAGATAGACAGAAGCAGTAGCTCAATAGAAGGAGCTTTACCGGCTATTCCTGTTGGTATGTTCCATTATAAAAATCCTATACTTGCAGTAGAAGGTTCTAAGGCTATCGTTATGCTTACCCATAGAAATGAGATAGTGCTTGATGCTGCTTCTGTAATAGCTGTTGCAATAGGAGAGTTAATTCAAGGAAGATTTTATTTACCGGAAGAAACAGAATATTTTATAAAATTATTAAAAACTTTTGTCAAAAAAGAAGAAACAAAAAGTTATTTAAGAAAAGTTTTAAATCTTATAAAAGAAGATGCCTCTTATGAAAAAGCAATAAATGAGCTTGGAAATGGAAATTTTGCCCTTGAAGCATTATCTCAAGCATTATTTATATTTTTAAAAACTCCGGAAAATGTTGAAGAAGCTATAATTAATGCGGCAAATTGTTATGGATATTATGGTGGAGATACAGATAGCATAGCCCTATTGACAGGTGCATTTGTAGGAGCATATAATGGAAATGAGGATTTTCCTGAAAGATGGATTAATAATTTAAAAAGATATAATGAAATAGTAGAAGTGGCAAAGAAATTAGAAAAAGTAGCTATCCATTAGCGGAGGTAAAAAAATAGGTGATGGAATAACAGTAGTAGGAAATAATCCTTATCTATGGGATATTGTGGTAGATAGTAATTATGTAGATGATTTGGCAGAATCTTTTGAGAAAGAATTGATAGATATGTTTGATAGTATATATTGGAGCATAAAAGAAAAGAAAAAATCAATATAAAGGGGAAAATTATGGAGATAAAATTTGGAACTGATGGATGGAGAGCAGTTGTAGCAAAAGAATTTACTTTTGAAAATCTTATGAAAGTAGCTCAGGCTCACGCAGAATCTTTAAAAAATAGAAATGGAAAAAAAGTTATCGTAGGATATGATACAAGATTTTTATCTACGGAATTTGCAAAAGCAGTTGCAGAAGTTTTTTCTTCAAATGGATTTGATGTAATTATCTCAAAAACTGATTGCACTACACCGGCTTTATCCTTGGCTGTAAAAGAGTTAAAAGCAGATGAAGGGGTAATGATAACTGCCTCTCATAATGATTATAGATATAACGGATATAAAATTAAAGGAATTTATGGAGGACCGGCAACCCCTGATATAATACAGGATGTTGAAAATAGAATTGGTAAATCTTCTATAAAAACAGGAAAGACAAACTGGCAGGAAGAAGATTTAAACCAAAGATATATAGAAAAATTAATAAGCTACATAGAACCGGATATATTTAAACAAAAAACTCAAAGAGTAGTCCATGATGCAATGCA
This sequence comes from Venenivibrio stagnispumantis, assembly GCF_900182795.1. NCBI lineage: Bacteria > Pseudomonadati > Aquificota > Aquificia > Aquificales > Hydrogenothermaceae > Venenivibrio > Venenivibrio stagnispumantis. The sequence continues at coordinate 31,568 of NZ_FXTX01000017.1, read as the reverse complement.
TGGAACTTCCTGCGGATTGTTAAGAGAGTTATTAAAAAATAGTTTTATAGAAACCATAGAAATAAATCATTATAAAGACCCTTATTTTGGATTTCATCATCCGGAGCCAATAGAAAAAAATCTATCTTTACTTAAAGCTAAGGTGGTTGCAACAGAATCCATAGTTGGTATTGCAAATGATGGAGATTCTGATAGGGTCGGTATAGTAGCAGAAGATGGTGAGTTTGTAAGCACCCAAATTGTTTATGCTCTTTTATTATTACATATTATAAGAAATAAAAAAATAAAAGGTTCTGTAGTAAAAACAGTATCTACTTCCTATCTTGTTGATAGAATATGTAAAAAAGAAGGAGTAAATTTATATAAAACACCGGTAGGATTTAAATATGTAGCAGATATAATGCTTAAAGAAAATGTTGCTTTCGGTGGTGAAGAATCCGGTGGATATGGATTTGGATTTCATATTCCGGAAAGAGATGGATTATTATCCGGACTTTTGATATTAGAAATGATAAATTTATATGATAAACCTTTGACAGAAATTATAAAAAATCTATTTAAAGAGTTTGGAACAGCTTATTATCTCAGGGAAGATTTAAAATTACAATCTAATCAAGGAACAGAGCTAATAAAAAGATTAAAAGAAGAAAAACCTGAAAAATTTGCCGGATTAAAGATTAGAGAAATAGATTTAACAGATGGCGTTAAATTTATTTTTGAAGATGACAGCTGGATATTATTTAGAGCTTCCGGCACAGAGCCAGTATTAAGAATATATGTAGAAACACCTTCAAAAGAATTAACAGAAAAATTATTACAAGAAGCAAAAAATTTAATCTAAAAAGGAGATGAAAATGGAAGAAATTTACATGCCCTATGATGTTGTAGTTTCAGAAGATAACAAAATAGTAGCTGTTTTTGAAGAGGATGATTATCTCTTACAAGAACTTGAAAGGGAAGATACGCCATTTATGGTAGATGTTGATGTAGATTTTGATGAAGAAGAGGAAGAATTTTATCTATTATTATCAATCTACAAAGGAGAAGTGGAAATATTTATTCCTTTCCCTTATGGAGAATCTTGGGATGAACTTTTAGATAGTGGAGAATTGGCAATAGTGGTTGCATCAAAGGAAGTATTAGAAGGTCAATCAGATGAAGAAGTTAAAGGATATATTGTACAGTTTGATGAAGAAACCCTTGGATTTATAGAAGGGGCCAAAAGGGTTATTGAGCTACTTGAAAATGCTGAGGAGTAATGATTAAATTAAGATACGATAGAAAAGTTAATTTTTATGAAACAGATGCACAGGGGATAGTTCATCATTCAAACTATCCCCGTTATTTTGAGGAAGTCCGTGGTTTTTTTCTTGAATATATAGGTTATCCTTATCCAAAACTAAGGGAAGAAATCAATATAGATGTAGTTTTACTAAAATTAGAGGTAGAGTATCACCAGCCCCTTTATTTTCAAGATAAATTTTATATATTATTTAACATTGAAGAGTTTAATAGATTTAAATTTAGCTTTTTTTATCAGATTTTTAAAGAAGATATTTTAGTAGCTACCGGAAAAACCTCCCATTGCTGTATAGATAGAAAAACAAGAAAGATAGTATCAATTCCACCATTTTTATTGGAAAAATTTAAAGGAGTCATCAATGATTGAAAAAATAATAGATATAGCAAAAACCCAATTAAAAGGATATGATTGGGAAATTTATTATCAAAAAGTATCAAAATTAAAAGCAGAATCAAACGATTTTCAGCTTGAATCTATCACAACCTCAGATGATATAGAATTCTCCATAAGAGTATTAAACAATAAAGCTCAAGGTTTTGCTTATAGTAGCTCTTTTACAGAAGAAGCTATAAAAGATACGATAAATAAAGCAAAAGAACTGTCAAAAATAACATCACCTGATGATGGAAATATAATAATAGACAAGCTACAAGAAACAGAAAAAATAGAATATTTTGATACATTTACAGCATCTTTACCACCCTTAGATAAAGCAATAAATGCAATAGAGCTTGAAAGAATAACAAAATCCCTTGATGATAGAATTAAAAAAGTTAGAAGTTCAACATTTATAGAAAATATATATGAAACATATTTAATAAATTCAAATAATGTAGAGATAAAAGAGAAAGGAACGATATATACTGCTATGGTTTCGGCTGTTGCAGAAGAAAATGGAGATTCTCAAATTGTATGGCAATACAAAGCCACAAGATTTTTACAAGATTTAGATTTAAATAAATTGGCAAAAGATGCTGTTTATCATGCAGTTTCTTTATTAAATGCAAAACCTTTAACTACAAGAAAAATAGCAGTATATTTTCCACCTTTTGCTTTTGCTGAGCTACTTGATACATTTTCCTCTGCCTTTACAGCAGATGCTTTAATAAAAGGAAAAACTCTCTTTGCAAATAAAGAAAATACAATCGTTGCATCTGATGTTGTTAATATAATAGATAATGGTAGATTACCAAAAGGATTGGCAACTTCTTCTTACGATGCGGAAGGTATTCCAAAAGGCAAAACAGTTCTTATACAAAATGGTATTTTTAAAGGCTTTTTACATAATTTATATACTGCAAAAAAATTAAATACAAAATCAACCGGAAATGCGGTAAGAAATGGTGTTAAATCTCTTCCTTCTGTTGGAATAACTAATTTTTATTTAGAGCCAACAGATACAGATATAAAAGAAATGATGAAAAATTATGATGAGATTTTATATGTTATAGATATGATGGGATTACATACTGCTGACCCAATATCCGGTGAATTTTCTCTTGGTATATCAGGGATTTTATTTAGCAAAGGAGAAAAGGTTCAGGCTGTTTCAGGTATGACAATTGCAGATAATTTTATAAACCTGTTAAATAAAATATCTTATGTAGGTAATGATTTAGAGTTTTATGGGAATGTAGGTTCCCCTTCTGTGATTGTTGAAGAGATGGTTGTTGCCGGAGAATAAAAATGCCCAGGGTGGGACTCGAACCCACACGCCCTCTCGGGCACTACCCCCTCAAGATAGCGCGTCTGCCAGTTTCGCCACCTGGGCTAATCAAGAATAATATTATATACCAGAGGTTAAAAAATTGCAACTTGTTTTATTACAAGAAGGTGCAGATTTAGATGCTTTATCTTCTGCTTATGGATTATCTTTATTATATAATGCAAAAATTGTCTTACCAAATGCTTATTCAGAAACCGTTAGGCTAACTTTAAATATTTTTTCTGATAGATTTAAAAATAAAATCGGACACTTTGATAAAAATGCAGAAAAAATTTATCTTGTAGATAGCCATTATGTAGATAATTTAAATAGCAAAATCTATAAAAAAATAGAGATATACGACCATCATCCGATAGATGAATACAAAAAAGATATAAAATATCATATTAAAAATTATGGTTCTGCTACCACTATCATTGTTGAAAAATTAAAAAGAAAAAAAGTATATATAGATAATATTGATGCAACAATCTTAGCACTTGGAATATATGAAGATACAGGTAAATTTTGTTATAATCTAACAACTTCGCAAGATTTAAAAATGGCTTCTTACCTACTTGAAAAAGGAGCTAATTTAAAAATTATATCTGATATATTAACAAATAGATTAAATTCTGATAAAATCCAAGTTTTTGAAAAATTATTAAAAAATAGCTACAATCTTTATTTAGATAATAAAACCATTTTAATAGCATCTGCATATATTTCGGAATATATTCCGGATATATCTTCTGCAATAAATCTAATTGAAGAGTTTAATAATGTAGATGCAGTATTTATTCTCCTTCAAACGAAAAATAAAATAACAATCATTGGAAGGTCAGGCAATAAAGAGATTGATTTAAGCCAGATTTTATCTATTTTCGGTGGTGGTGGTCATTGGAGTGCCGCAAGTGCTACAATAAAAACATTTTCCTTAAATCAACTGCAGGATTATTTAGAATTTTTACTAAAAAAATATCTATCAGACACAAAAAAATTAAAAGATATAGCTATTCCGGTAGAAATTACCACATCCTTAAAGCATTCTGATGGTATAAAAATATTAATAAATCAAGAAGGAAAGTATGAAGGAATAGTTATAAATAATAAATTTGATGATAATCTTATAGTGCTAAATGCCAATATATCTTTGTGGGAAGCTGAAAAAGAAATATCAAAATACGAGCAGGATATATTTCCTGTATTGGAAAAACAAAAACCGGTAGGTATTGTATCAAAAAAAGATATATTAAAAGCATTGTATAAGCCTATCTTAGATAAAGAAAAAATATTTTTAGCAAAAAAGGAAAAACCAAAAGAAAAAAATGTAAAAGATAGATTAAAACATTTTCTACCGGAAGATATATATAAAGAGCTAAAAATTATCGGAAAAATAGCAAAAGAAAATGGCTATAGGGTTTATTTAGTAGGTGGCATTGTAAGGGATTTTATATTATCTAAAAAAAGCTTAGATATAGATATTATCGTTGAAGGAGATATAGAAAAAATTATAAAAGATTATGTAAAAAATAGAAAAATATCCGTTTATTTCTTTAAAGAATTTATGACTGCTACATTAAAACTTGAAAATGGAATTAAATTTGATTTTGCTACTGCAAGAAAAGAAAGCTACGAATATCCAGGAGCTTATCCAAAAGTTGAAAAAGCAACTATATTTGAAGATTTATACAGAAGAGATTTTACAATAAATACATTAGCAATAGAGATAACAGAAGATAGATTTGGAACTTTGATAGATTTTTTTGATGGATTGAAAGATATAAAAGAAAAAAGAATAAAAGTATTACACCAAACAAGCTTTATAGAAGACCCAATCAGGATATTAAGAGCTTTAAGATTTGCCGGTAGATTTGGATATAAATTAGAAAAAAACACAGAAAAATTATTAAAGCTTGCTGTTGAAGAAAAATTATTACAAAAAGCACCAACAGGCAGAATAAATTTAGAGCTAAATCTAACTTTTGATGAAGAAAATGTTCTGTATATTTTAAATCTGATGGATGAGTATAAAGTTTTAAGACAGATATTTCCAAACTGCTTTATCAATTTAGAGAGGGAAGTTATTATTGCAAAAATATCAGAAGCTATAAATATTTATAAGGTTTTATTTGATTTAAAAATTGAAAAAAACAGTAATTATCTGATGGCTTTAATGTATCACCTTCCTTTTGATGTTTCTTATTTTGTTTTGAAAAAATATCATTTTGATAAAAGTATAAAACATTTTAAATATATTTTTGATTTTATTGATAAATTTAAAAATTTACCGGAAAAAAATATTGAGTTTTTCAAATTTTTAAAAACAATACCGGTTGAGATTTTACCATTTTCTGCAATTTATTTTAATTTTTTTGAAAAAAGCATAGAAATATTGAAAAAAGAAAAAGAGTTTAAAAATATAATTTCCGGAGAAGATTTAAAAAATATAGGCATAAAACCATCTCCTATCTATAAAAAAATCTTATCTGAAATTTTTAAACTTTATTTAGATGGAAAAATCTCCTCAAAAAAAGATGCAGTGGATTATGTGAAAAAATATTATAATAATTAGAAAGGAGGATTTAAAATGGCTGCTCCATCTTGGTTCATAAAAAAAGTTATTCTTAGGAATACCGGATATACTTTCTTATTTCTTATAATCGGTGGCGTTGGTGGTTATTATTTATCAAAAGTAAATTTAATCATCGGTTTAGTATTTTTCGGTACTATGTTAATAGGAGCAAAGGCTTTTATTGATAATATGGACAAAAGAGGGCATGGTTTAATCGTAGAAAAAGAAGCTTATGAATTTTTGAAAAATAATACAAATTTTGATATAGAATTTAGAAAAGAATTAGATAGCGGAGGAGATATAGATATTTACATAAAAGATTTGGATATTGCAATAGATGTAAAAGCTTATAGAAAGATTGATGAAAGAATATTCTCCTCTAATAATGTTAGAAGTTATAATAGACAACGAAACAACTCAGGTAGAGTTATTATTTGGCTTCCAAATGCAGAAGAGATAGTCAAATATAATAGAAATTTTAATATAACTATAATTGGTGGCAAAAATACTATGCTTAATTATCTTAATAAGAAAAGTAGAGAAATAAAAGGTAGTTGAAATCTTTAATAATTATTAAATAATTCTACTATTAAATTAATTAATAAATTCTAAATTCAAAAATTGATTATGGAAAAAGAGTCATAAATTAAAAGATTAAAATGGAAGATTAAAAGTCGGTAAGGGCAAGCCTTACCGGTTATTGAAGTTATTGCTTTTGTTCTTGATTTTGAGCTTTTTCTTCTTTTTTCTCTGCTTTCTTCATGGTTTTCTCGTGTTTTTTGTGTTTGTGAACTTTTTTAGCCGGAGCTTTTTTCTCTTGTTTAGCAGGAGCAGAAGTCGTTGCTTGAGATTGGTTTTGATTTGCTTGTGGTTGTGCTTCTTCTGCAATAGAAGCAAATCCAAGTCCTAATACTGCTACAGAGAGAGTTGCTAATACTAATTTTTTCATATCTAATACCTCCTATATAAAATTATTTTTGGGTTTTTTGTTGTGTTTTTAGAGATTTAACTTCTTCTTTAAATTGCATATCGCAATTTTTTATATCTTGGAAAGACTGAGCATTTTGTATGCAAGTTTTTTTCTGCTCTAAAAATTGCATTCTTTGTTGTAAAAGTTGCTCTCTTTCTTGAATACGAGATAATATCTTTTGTTTTACTTCTTGAAGTTTTTCTTGTTTTAATTGTTGATTTTGTTGTGCCATCGGATTATTCCCTTGTGCCATCGGATTTTGTGGGTCTGCCATAGATAAACCGGACAATACTGCTACTGACAATGTCGCTAACACTAACTTTTTCATCTTTGATACCTCCTAAATTAATTTTAGTTATTTATATAATAATGCCTGAAAATTACAAAAAGCTTAAATTTTGATTACAAGTTTGTAATATTAAAATTAGTTTATACAAACATCAAAGAATAATGGGAATTAATTTTTTAAAAGATGAAGCAGAAAAACTTGCAAACTGGATATTATCTTTAAAATAATTTTCAAGGAAGGGGGCTGAAAAGCTCCCTTTTTTTATTATCCGGTAACTAATCTAATTGCTTCCAATCCTTTCATAGGAATGGATATATCTTTTTTAGAAGGAACTTCATAATCTATTGGATTTATTCTTATAAGGGTGGCATTATATTTATATGATATATTTTCAGAAAACCATCTTATTGTTGGAATAGCTTTACCGGCACCTATTTCTATTATTACCATTTTATAACCAAAATTTTCTACTTTATCAAGCCAAAGATTAAATCTGTATTCCTGATATTCTGTTCTGTCAGGTATCCAGCTAAAATCTCCAAACATCAAAATATTTGGTCTTGCCACTGCACCACAATTTTTACATCTTGGTATTGTTAAAGCTCTAAAATTTTCCATATCTATTTTTATATCTAAATCTTTTGCTTCCCATATTTCATCTGTGCAAGGATAAATACATTGAAGATGATTTATTGAGCCGTGTATCTCCACAATATTTTCAAATCCGGCTTTTTCAAAATGTCCATCAACATTAGAGGTATATACATAATAACCTTTTTTAGATTTTGCTAAATTAAGTAGTAGTTTATATCCCTCGTGGGGCTGAGTATTTTTATACATTAAATATCTATGTCCATAAAATGCCCAGGCTATCTCAGGATTTTGTATAAACCATTTTGGATTTGCAAGTTCTTCAAAAGAAACTCCCAGTTTCTTAGCATAAGGATAGGCTCTCCAAAAACCTTCTTTACCTCTAAAATCCGGCAGTCCAGAATCTACACTCATTCCGGCACCGGCTGTTATAAGTATAACATCAGCTTTTTTTATTGCTTCTTTTGCTTTTTCTATAAATTCCATCATTGGTATCTTTCTTCTAAATATTGTTTTAATTCTTCTCTTTTTTCTGTTATTACAAAAACTTCCTGAACGGTGGAGCCTTTTTTCAGTAATAGCTTGGCTCCTTGCTCCGTGTCATATTGATAGGTTATTCTTGGTTTGCCTGAGACTGCCTTCGGAGATGTTTTTATCCTTGCCGGTATAATGGCAGAAACAAGCTTTTCTTTTACAAGCTCTTCAAGTAGTTCTTCAAAACCTTCAATTATAGAATGCTCTCTTTTTATTCCTTTTTTTCTAAATTTCATCTTAAAAAGGTTTATCAGGGACAGATTCCCAATCTTTTAAAAATCTTTCAAGCCCTATATCTGTGAGAGGATGTTTTGAAAGCTGTGCTATCACATTATAAGGGATTGTTGCAATATCTGCACCTGCAAGGGCTGATTCTATAACATGTATTGGATTTCTAACGCTTGCAACTATTATCTCAGTATCAAATCCATAATTATCTATAATTGTTCTTATCTGTCTTATTAAATCCATACCGGTATGGGCTATATCATCAAGTCTTCCGACAAATGGAGATATATAACTTGCTCCTACTTTCATAGCAAGTAATGCCTGAGCCGGTGAAAATATAAGGGTAACATTTGTTTTAATTCCTTTATTTTCAAAATATCTAACTGCTTTTAAACCTTCCATTGTCATAGGTATTTTGATTACAACATTTTTTCCAAAAGATGCAAGCTTTTCACCTTCTTTTATCATTCCTTCTGCATCTGTGCTTGCCACTTCTAAGCTAACCGGTTTATCCGGTATCTCTTCCAATATCTCCTTAACAACATCAATAAAAGGTCTTTTTGTTTTTGCTATTAATGTTGGATTTGTGGTAACACCATCTAATATACCAAATTTGTTTGCTTCTTTAATCTCATTAATATCAGCAGTATCAATGAAAAATTTCATGCCGTTTAACCTCCTTTATTGATTTTTTCAATTGGTTCTAAAAATCTGGTTTTTATCCAATGGTAATCAAACCATTCTATCGGATTAACTTCTAATCCCTGCACTAAAATACCAAAATGTAAATGGTCTCCTACAGCTAATCCTGTTGTTCCGGTTTTTCCGATTAAGCTGTTTTTATCTACTTTATCTCCATTTTTTACAGAAATCTCGCTTAAATGTGAATAAAGAGAATATATACATAATCCGTGGTCTATTATTACGCTATTTCCATATATTCCAAGATTTCCTGTAAATACAACAACTCCTTTATTTGAAGCATAAACAGGGGCATTTTTTACAGAAGCAAAATCAAAACCTTTATGATAAGCATCTGCTCCTTCTATTATCTGTCCGTTATATTTATAGTTTCTATAATCAGCAAATCCACCAAGTTTTGCAGAATTTTTAAGCTGTTCAAAAGCTCCTTCAAACATAGGGTATATATTTTTACATTCAGAAGTTATTTTATGGATTTTTTCTTCATTTTTTCTTCTGATTTCTAAATTTACATATTTAAAAAGTTCTATCGGATTTTGTATATTTTTGTCAGATAGCTGTTTTATTTTGTTATTTATAAAGTTATCATCTATCTTTATTACAGAATTGGCATATTTTACAAATTTAAATGTATAATTTACAGATTGAGTTGCTTTATTTCCGGCTTCATCTTCTGCATATACATAAATTGGTTTTTTATCATTAAAGTAGTATGGATAAGGAAATGCACAGGTATATATATTTTTATCTTTAAATAATCCGGAAAAACATCTAAAATTGTAATTTTCCAAAGTTAAACCGGTTTTTATTGTATCATTGCTAACTTTATAAAAAACAAATCCTGTCCCACCGTTTATTATACTTTCAGAAGAATATAAAATGGATAAAACCGGTGGTTCTGTATCTATAATTACTTCTTTTCTGTATTCTTTTTTGTTGTGCAGTAGAGAGTCATCTTTTGCAGTTATTATAATTTCTGCTTTATTTTGTGCTAAGCCAAGTTTTTGGGCATTAATAGGTAATATATATTTTTTAGATTTTACCGGCTCTTTAAAATTTTCTTCTAATAATGTTATCTCTTTTCCATTTTGTAATATTTTTACGGATACATTATTTAAACCCGGTCTTTCATCTTCTACATAAAAAGATAATCTATAATCTGTTCCTACTGCTTTTGGTTCTTTTTCTAATTTTATCTCCGGTTTTCCAAGGTTTATTGTGCCTTTATAAAGAAAAAAACCGGTAATGGCTATTACCAGCAATATAAAAATTATTTTTTTCATCAAATACCCTCTATAACTCTTTTTTCCATCAATGTTTTTCTTGCTATATATCTGTTATATGCATCTAAATATGCTTTTATGCTTGCTTCTATTATATCTGTGGATGTTCCTTTACCGGAAGTTATCATATCCGTATCTTCAAATCTTACCATAACTCTAACTTCCCCCATTGCATCTTTTCCTGAGCTTAAAGAACGAATAGAGTAATCTATCAATTTACCTTTTATATTCAATGCTTTTTCCAATGCATTTATTGCACTATCTATTGGGCCATCTCCACAGGATGTTGATATAATTTCTTCTTCATCTTTTTGTATCTTAACTGTTGCTGTTGGTATAACATTATCACCGCTTAAAACATGGAAATAATTTAATTTTATCTTGGAAGGTATTTCCGATGCTATCTCTTCAAATATTAATGCTTCTATATCTTCATCAAACACTTCTTTTTTCTTATCTGCAAGTTTTTTAAATTTAGCAAACAAAATATCTATCTTCTCTTCCGGTAAATTGTATCCAAGCTCTGTTAATCTTGTTTTAAATGCATGTCTTCCGGAATGTTTTCCAAGTATTATTTTTGATGCCGGAACTCCAACATCTTCTGCTCTCATTATCTCATAAGTTTCCCTATGGGCTAATATACCATGTTGGTGTATACCTGCTTCATGGGCAAAGGCATTATCTCCTACAATAGCTTTATTTGGCTGGACAAAACTTCCTGTTATTCTACAAAGTAATCTGCTTGTTTTGTATATCTCTTTTGTGTTTATTTCTGTATAAACTTCTTTGAAATAATCATGTCTTACTTTTATTGCCATTACCACTTCTTCAAGGGCGGCATTTCCTGCCCTTTCTCCTATACCATTTATTGTGCAATGAACCTGTCTTGCTCCATTTTTTACAGCCGATAAAGAGTTTGCTACTGCAAGTCCCAAATCATTATGACAATGGACACTTATAACTGCTTTATCAATATTTGGAACATTATTTTTAATATCTGCTATTAATTTTCCAAATTCTTCCGGTGTAGCATATCCTACTGTATCAGGAACATTTATTGTTTTTGCTCCGGCATTTATTACTGCTTCAAAAACTCTATACAAAAACTCCCTTTCCGACCTAAATGCATCTTCTGCTGAAAACTCTACATCATCGGTAAAATTGAGGGCATATTTTACAGCCTGAACTGCCCTTTCTAATACTTCTTCCGGCTTCATTTTTAATTTATACTGCATATGTATAGGAGATGTTGCTATAAATGTGTGTATTCTTCTTCTTTCTGCCGGTGCAAGAGCTTCTCCTGCTTTTTCTATATCAGAATTTAAAGCTCTTGCAAGGGAGCAGACTATACTTGTTTTTATATTTTCTGCCACTTTTCTAACGGCTTCAAAATCTCCTTCAGATGCAGCAGCAAAACCGGCTTCTATGACATCAACATTTAATCTTTCAAGTTGTTGAGCCATCTTTACTTTTTCTTCAACCGTCATAGAAAATCCGGGAGCCTGTTCTCCATCTCTAAGTGTTGTATCAAATATTATCAATTTCTCTCTTTCCATATCAAAAACCTCCAAAAATCTAATAAATATCTTAACATAAAGCTTTTATTTAGTTCAAATTAATTATTAGTAATAATTATTATTATAGATAATATTTAACAAAATGCAATTAGATTTTAATCAAACAATGTTATAATATGGTTTGTGTAATCAAGATGAGGTGAAAAATTGGAATATATTTATCTTACCGAGGAAATTATACAGAGAATAAATAGATATTTAGAAAAATTTCCAAGGAAAGAACAGGTTATTATTCAGGCTTTGCATCTTATATATGATAAATATAGAGATATACAGCTTGAGCATATTCAGGAGCTTGCCGATTATTTAAAGGAACCGGTAGCTACCATAGAAGGTATTGTTTCATTTTATGATATGTTTAGATTAAAAAGAAATGCAAGACATCATATTAGAATATGTAAAAATTTACCCTGCCATATTATGAAATATAAAAATCTTTTAAAATTAATAGAGGAAAAAACAGGAGTAAAAGCAGGAGAGCATGACCCAAACGGAAGATTTTATATTGAGCTTGTTGAATGTATTGGAGCGTGTAGTATAGCTCCGGCTTTTATGATTGATAATGATTTATATGATGGTTCAAAAATTACAGAGGAAAAGTTAGATGAGATACTATCCAAATATACCTGATTTAAATGCAAATAGCAGTATAAATCTTTTGCTCAGAAGGGCAAAAGAAAACAGGACTACAAATATAGAAGAGTATATTACAACCGGTGGATATTCTGCATTAAAAAAGGCTTTAACAAGATTTAATCCGGAAGATATACTTATATTGGTAGAAGAGAGCACTTTAAGAGGTAGAGGTGGAGCCGGTTTCCCGACAGCAAGAAAATGGAGATTTGCATTATCCAATCCGCCACCAAGATATTTAATATGCAATGCAGATGAAAGTGAACCGGGAACATTTAAAGATAGAATTATAATAGAAAGAGACCCTCATCTGCTTATTGAAGGTATGATAATAGCCGGATATACCCTCGGAGCAGAGCTTGGATTTATTTATATAAGGGGAGAATATCCTGCCGGAGCAATGATTTTAGAAGATGCAATAGAAGATGCAAGAAAAAAAGGATTTCTCGGTAAAAATATACTCGGAACAGATTTTTCTTTTGATATATTGGTTTATAGAGGTGCAGGAGCATATATATGTGGTGAAGAAACTGCCCTTATAGAAAGCTTAGAAGGAAAAAGAGGACATCCAAGACTTAGACCACCTTATCCTGCAAATGAAGGATTGTTCGGAAAGCCTACCGTTGTAAATAATGTGGAAACATTGGCAAATATTCCAATAATCGTTACTTATGAAATGGATTTTATGAATATTGGTCCTATGGGATATTATGGACCTAAACTTTTTCCTGTAAGCGGTAAAGTTAAAAATCCCGGTGTTTATGAAGCCACAATGGATTTAACCCTTAGAGAATTAATAGATATGGCAGGTGGAATGAAAAATGACAAAAAATTAAAAGCCATATTTGCCGGTTCCTTAGCTGTTTATTCTGCTGATGAGATAGATATACCTCTTGATTATTCTCCTAAGGGATTTGGTGGAACCGGAACGACCATAGTTTTAGATGAAGATGATTGTATTATAGATGCTCTTATAGTTATAGCAGAATTTTTTGAGCATGAAAGTTGTGGAAAATGCACTCCTTGTAGAGTAGGAACTTATGAACAGCTAAATATTTTAAGAAAATTTCAAAATGGCACAGCAACTGAAAAAGATATAGAGCTTTTGGAATATCTGGGTAAAAATATACCGGTAGGTTCTATCTGTGGACTTGGTTATTCTGCATCAAATGCAATAATGGATGCTCTGCGAAAATTTAAAGATGAATTTATAGCCCATATAAATGGTGAATGCCCTGCCGGCATATGCTTTTAGCCTATAAGCTCCCTTAATTTTTTACCTATATCTTTTTCTTTCATTAAGGATTCGCCTATTAAAAATCCATCAATCTGATAATTAAGTAGTTCTAAAATCTGTTCTTTTGTATTTATCCCACTTTCACTTATAACAATAGATGCTCCCATCTCTTTTAATTTCGGAGCAAGCTGTTTTGATAAATTTATATCTACATTAAATGTTGATAAATCTCTATTATTTATTCCTACGATTTTTGCACCGGCATTTATAGCTTTTTTTCCTTCATCTAAGGAATGTATCTCAACCAAAGCCTCAAGTCCAAGCTCTTCTCCAAACTCTATAAATCTTTTTATCTGATTTTTTGTAAGAACCCTTGCAATTAATAAAAATGCATCTGCTCCCCAAGCCCTTGCTTCTAATATCTGTCTTTCATCAATTATAAAATCCTTTCTCAATAATGGTAGATTAACAACTTCCCGAACTTCTTTTAGATATTCTAAGCTTCCTTGAAAATATTTTATATCTGTTAAAACGGATATGGCTTTTGCTCCATTTTCTTGATATATCTTTGCTATCTCTACCGGATTAAAATCCTCTCTTATAACTCCCTTAGAAGGAGAGGCTTTCTTTATTTCGGCTATTATATTTATTCCTTTCTGTGAAAAAGCTTCTGAAAAAGAATATATCTTTTCCCTTTCTTCAGCCATTCTTTCAATTATACTTATATAATCATCTGTAAATTCTTTTAGCTCTTCTTTTTTTGTGTTTATAATCTTTTCCAAAATATCCATCTTCTCACCTCAAAACAGTAAAATAAAACAATATTGCAACGATAATTCTATAAATGCCAAATGCTATAAAATTATGGTTTGATATAAATTTAAGTAAAAATTTTATTGATAAAATTGCAAATATAAAAGCTGTTATAAAACCGACTATTAGATTTTGCCAATCTGAAAAATTAAAATCATTGTGATGTTTGAATATATCATAAAAAGTAGCCATAAACATTGTAGGAACTGCAAGTAAAAATGAAAATTCTGCCGCCAATTTTCTTTCAAGACCAAGTATTAATCCGCCTACGATTGTTGCACCGGAGCGTGATGTTCCTGGTATCATAGCAAATGATTGAAAAATACCGATTAAAAATGCTTTTCCGTAACTTATCTGGTTTACAGATTTTATAGGATAATCTTTGTTTTTATGATATAGCTCTATCAATATCAGTATAATACCACCTATAAAAAGCATAAAAACAACAACAAATGGATTAAAAAAGGATTTAATAATTTTATAAAGTAAAAATCCCAGAATACCGGTAGGTATAAATGCTATCAAAATCCTTTTTATAAGCTCTTTATCTTTTATCAATCTTTCAAAATATAAAAAAACAACAGCCATTATAGAGCCAAGCTGAATAGCTACTTCAAATGCTTTTTGATTTTCGGTCTGCACTATTCCAAGTAATGTAGAAACCAATATAAGATGACCGGTAGAAGATATTGGTAAAAACTCTGTTAATCCTTCAACAACACCTAAGATAAAAGCTTCTATTGTATTCATTTATCCTCTTCCTTTTCTATTTCCTGTATTGTTTGTTTAAAATCTTTTATATCTGAAAATTGGTTATAAACAGATTTAAATCTTATATATGTTATAGGGTCAAGCTCTTTTAATCTTTCTTTTACTAAATCTCCTATTTCTGAGCTTTCTACCACCAATTTTCCTTCTTCAAGAAGATATTTTTCTATCTCATCTGCTATATTTTGTATCTGAGTATCAGTAATAGGTCTATTTTTTGCGGCAAGTTTAATGCCTCTTATTATCTTTTCTTTATTAAAAGGTTCTGTTGTTCCATTTTTCTTTTTAACAATAATTTTTTCTTCTTCTATTCTTTCATAAGTTGTAAATCTATATCCGCAATCTAAGCATTCCCTCCTTCTTCTTATTACGGTGCCATCTTTAGATTGTCTTGTATCAAGGACTTTATCATTAAAAGAACCACATTTGGGACATCTCATAATAATCTCCTATTTTTTCAAATATCTAAATGCTTCTTCTATTTTGTTTAATGTTTCATTTATATCTTCTTTGCTATGGGCATCTGATAAAAATGCTGCTTCAAACTGGGAAGGTGGAAGATATACGCCAAGCTGTAGCATCTTTCTGAAAAATCTTCCGAATAATTCGGTATCTGAACTTTTTGCAGTTTCAAAATCTACTACATCTTTATCTGTAAAGAATAATGTTATCATAGAGCCAACTCTATTTACTCTTGCTTTTATATCATATTTTTGTATTAAAGAATTTATACCATCTTCTAAAATCTTTCCTTTTTCATCAAGGGATGGATAAGGATTTTTTTCTTTGAGTATTTGAAGCTGTTTTAAACCTGCAGCCATTGCAAGTGGATTTCCTGAAAGGGTTCCTGCCTGATATACAGGTCCAACCGGTGCTACATATTCCATAATCTCCCTTTTTCCACCATAAGCTCCAACCGGTAATCCACCACCTATAACTTTTCCAAATGTTGTTATATCTGGCTCTATTCCATATAGCTCCTGTGCTCCACCATAAGCAAGTCTAAATCCTGTCATAACTTCATCCCATATAAGTAAAGCTCCATATTTTTTTGTAATCTCCCTTAATTCTTGGTGATACTCCTTTGAAGGTGCAACAACTCCCATATTTCCTGCAACCGGTTCTATAATAACGCAAGCAATATCTTCTCCGTATTTTTCAAAGGCTTCTTTTACAGCATCTATATTGTTATAAGGTAAAACTATTGTTAAAGATGCAAGCTCTTCCGGTATCCCCGGAGTTCCCGGAATACCAAGGGTAGCAACTCCTGAGCCGGCTGAAACAAGCAAACTATCGCCGTGTCCGTGATAACATCCATCAAACTTTATTATCTTTTTTCTTTTTGTATATCCCCTTGCAAGCCTTATAGCACTCATTGTTGCTTCTGTTCCGGAGCTTACAAATCTAACCATCTCAACAGATTTAACTGCATCTACAACAGCTTTTGCCATCTCTATCTCAAGCTCTGTAGGAGCTCCAAAACTTGTGCCGAAATTAGAGATTTGTTTTATTGCATTTACAATTTGTTCGTTTGCATGTCCGAGAATAAGAGGCCCCCAAGAAAGCACATAATCTATATATTCATTATTATCTTCATCCCATATTCTGCTTCCTTTTCCTTTTTTTATAAAAATAGGCTCACCACCAACAGATTTAAAAGCTCTAACCGGTGAATTTACACCACCTACAAGATATTTTTTAGCTTCTTCAAAAAGCTGTTTAGACCTTTCAAACTTCATCTTACACCTCTTTATAAAAAAAGTTTATAATAATTATATAACAATAAGAAGGAGAAAATATGAATGTTGGAATTGGTGGATATGAATGGATAATTTTAGAAGATATACAAAAGGCACCACAATATTTAATAGATAAATATGGCAACCTATTAGCACAGCTAATATATAATAGGAAAGATTTATTTGATAAAGAATTTTCTGAGAATTATATTGAACCAACTCTTCAAAATATTATTCATTCTTCCCAATTCCCTTCCTTAGAAGAGATAGCTTTTCGTCTTGCAGAGAGTATAAAAAAAAATAAAAGAATAGTTATTTATGGCGATTATGATGCAGATGGTATAACAAGCACAGCGTTGCTTATGAATTTTTTTAAAGATATAAATTATCCGGCAAAATTTTACATACCAAGTAGATTTTCAGAAGGTTATGGATTAAATAAAGAAGCAATAAAAAAAATATCGGAAATTGCTGATACATTAATTGTTGTGGATAGTGGAACAAATGCTTATGATGAATTACTTTATGCAAAACAGCTTGGAATGGAAGTTTTTATATTAGACCATCATGAGCCACAAAATCCGGATTGGAAGGAAGAAAATATATATATATTAAATCCGAAGAACCATCAAAATTCAGGATTATTTAGGCATTTAGCAACTGTAGGTATAGCCTTTTATGTAATTGCAGTTTTAAGAAGATTGCTCGGTAAAGATATATATCTTAGAAAATATCTTGATATAGTTGCTATTGGAACTGTTGCAGATGTTGTGCCTTTATCCCTTTTAAACAGAATTTTTGTAAAATATGGCATAGAAGAGATTAATAAAAAACATAGAGTGGGAATAAAAAAACTACTTGAGAAAGCCTCATTGACAAAAAGAGATGTAAAATCTTCTGATATTGGATTTTTGCTTGCACCAAGATTAAATGCTGCCGGAAGATTATCAGATGCAAGAAAATCTGTAAAAATATTAATAACAAATGATGATATAAAGGCATCAAATTTAGCAAATGAACTTGAAAATCTAAATAGAGAAAGACAAAATATCACTGAAAGAGTATCAAAAGAAGCAATAAAAATAATAGAAAAAGAAAATATATCTAACTCAATAGTTGTAGGAAAAGAAGATTGGCATCAGGGGGTTATCGGAATAGTTGCCGGTAAATTAACTACAAAGTATAAATTGCCATCTGTTGTGCTTGCCATAAACAACGGAAAAGCTGTTGCTTCTGTAAGAAGCGTCCCGAAAGTAAATATATATAATGCATTAAATGAATGTGCAGATTTGCTTGAAAGATATGGTGGGCATGCATTAGCAGCCGGATTTACCATAAAAAGCTCCAATATACCTGAGTTTAAAGAAAGATTTAATCAAGCCATATCAAAAATATCCGGTAATTCACCATTTATAACAAAAGAGATAGATATGAGGATATCTCTTTCTTTTTGGAATAAAGAAAAAATAAAACAGATAGAAATTCTTGCACCTTTTGGAGAAAAAAATCCGGAGCCAAAATTTCTTGCACAAAATTTAAAAATAGAAGACTATTATCTTGTAGAGAAGGGAAGACTTGTTGTATTTACATTCAGGGATATTAATAATAATAGATTTACTGCTAAATGGTGGGGTGGTTTGGATTATTCAAGATATTTTGCAGTAGGATTATATGCGGATATTGTATATACTCCAACTATATCATATTGGCAGGAGAAGGAATATATTGAGTTTTTAATAGATGATATGAAGATTTATAAGAAGGGATAAAAATGAAAAAGGAAGAGTTGTTAGTTAAAGTATTACCGGAAGGTAAAGTAATAATACCTAAAGAAATTAGAGATAAACTGGGTATAAAAGAAGGTAGTATATTGATTATAAGGAAAAGAAAAAACAAGATAGAATTGCAAAAAGTTAAAACTATAAAAGATTTTTTTGGGTTTTTAAAAGGAGAAAAAACAGCAACAGAAGAAGAAATAGATAAAGCTATATATGAGGCTGTAGAAGAACGTGAAAAAAGTAACCATTGATACTAACATTTTTATAAGATTATTCACAATAGATGATGAAGTTAAATTTAAAAAAGCAAAGGAGTTAATAGAAAAAGCCGAAAAAGGAAAAATTAAACTTTTAGTTCCTTATCTTGTAATTGCTGAAATAGTCTGGGTATTAGAAAAAGTTTATAAAAGAAGTAAAATTGAAATTTCTGAGGTAATAACTGCAATTATAAATACGCCTGGTATTGAAGTTGAGTTATTTGAAGTTATAGAATATGCCATAGAATTATATAAAGATAAAAATATAAAGTTTACAGATGCTTTTATAGCCTCTTGGTCAATATTTTATAAGGTAGATGAAATAATAACTTTTGATGAAACGGATTTTAAAAAGGTTGAAAAATTAAAAGTTAGAAATTTATAAAGAATAATTTTTAGGAGGTGTTTGAGAATGGATCCGGCTGTTTGGTTTCCAACAATTATAATACTTATGGTTGTAGGAGTATTCGTAATTTTTGATATATTGGGTAGTCCTATCCAAAAATAGCTAAAAATTATGGTAAAATAGAAATCATGAAGAAGAGAGGCAGACCAAGAAAATATCAAGAGAATATAAATTGCCCAGAATGTGGTTCTAATTGGTGTAAAAAGTTTGGAAAAAATACAGGAAGGCAAAGATATAAATGTAATCAATGCGGAAGACATTTCTACGAAGGTGCTAAATATTATAAACACTCAGAAAAAGTAAAACTTCTTGCTTTAAAAATGTATAGCGAAGGAATGAGTAAATCTGCTATAGCAAGAGTATTAAATCTACCTTATGGAACAGTAGCCAGATGGATATATGAAGTTGGCAAATTTTTAGATAAGCATTTACAGGAAAAATGGAAAAAATTAGCTAATAGGATAGATATAGATGAAATATCGTATATTGATATATCTTGACAGCAAAAGTGAAAAATGATATTACCAAAATTTTATTGTATTACAGATAGAAAAAAATTTAAAAAACCATTTAAAGAGCAGATTTTATATTTAGCAAAAGAGGGGATAAGGTTATTTCAAATAAGAGAAAAAGATTTATCTTCAGAGGAGTTATTTTATCTTTGTAAAGAAACAAAAGAAGCATTAAAAGGATATGATGTTTTTATTTTTGTAAATGATAGAGTAGATATTGCATATATTTTAAATTTAACTGGAGTTCATCTACCTGAAAAAAGTATTCCTATTAAAGATATAAAATCTAAATTTCCGGATTTAATAGTAGGAAAATCCTGCCACTCAATAGAATCAGCAAAAAAGGCAGAAGAAGAAGGAGCAGATTATATATTTTACTCTCCTATTTTTGCAGTAGAGGGTAAAGATAAGCCAAAAGGATTAGAAGGTTTGAAAGATGTTTTAAAAAATGTTAAAATACCTGTGTATGCTCTCGGTGGTATAAATAAACAAAATTTACAGGAAGTATTAAATACCGGTGTATATGGTGTTGCAAGTATAAGATTATTCTTAGAGGAGGATTTTTAGATGCAAGGTGCAGAAAGTTTAATAAGTGCTGTTGTTTGGATGGTTATGTTGATAGGTATATTTTATTTTTTAATATACAGACCACAACAGCAACAAAGAAAAAAACATGAAGAATTTTTAAAAAACCTTAAAAAAGGTGATAAAGTTGTAACTTCCGGTGGAATAATAGGAGAAGTAAAAGCAGTAGATGAGAAAACTGTTACATTAAAACTTTGTGAAGGATGTTTGGTCAAATTTGTAAAAGTTGCAATAGCAAATTATTACCAAGAAGAAGAAACAACCAAATCAGAGTAAAATCTTTGCAAATAGAGAAGGAATACCGGCAGCTAAAATATCGGAGGCTGCCTTTTCTCTATTATATTCAACTCTTCTAAACTGCAGATAATTTTCATCCATATCAAAGATAAGATATTTAGCTCTTTTATCTTTATCTCTTGGTTGTCCTACACTTGCTACAGAAATTAAATATCTTTCTTCTTCTTTTATAAATATTTTTTCTTCCGATGAATAAATTTTAACATCTTTATTTTCAGTTGCAAATATCAATGGTAAATGGGTATGTCCATAAAAACAAAATTTTTGTTTAAAAGCAGAAAATGTATCAGAGGCTTCTTTTTCTTTTGTTATATATTCCATACTTCCGGGAATACAAGGTTCATCATGGGTTAAAACCCATATATCATTTTCCAAATCCTTTTCCAAGTTTCTTAAAAATTCTTTATATTTTTCTTCTAATTTTTCTTTATTATAAAAAGCAGCCATTAATGTATAAGGATTATGCATATCAATAGGTTCTGCTTCTGAGATTAATGTATCATGATTTCCTCTCAGTGATATATCACAGTTTTGGATTACCCACTGTGCAACTTCATTTGGATGGGAGCCATAACCTACAATATCTCCAAGACATATTATTTTATCAATAGATTGTTTTTTTATATCTTCTGATACTGCTTCAAGAGCATATATATTGCTATGTATATCTGAAATAAAAGCTATTCTCAATTTAAATTACCTACCTTTGTTTTATAAATTCTACTTAAAACACCATTTATAAATTTAAGTGGCGTTTCTGAAATAAGATAACATTTTGCTAAATTTAAAATATCTGCAAATTTTCTTCCAACAGTTTCATCTTTTGATAATTCATTAAATAAAAGCTCATAAACACCAAGCCTCAGTAATGCCCTCTCTATATAGCCAAGTCTTTCTAATCTCCAATCTTCTAAATAATCTTGAATAATATTATCTATTGTTTGTAGATTTTGTGATATACCTTCTATTACATTTCGTGCATATTCTTTAACTTTTGAGTTAAATTTTTCCTTTTTTATATAATCTTCAAAAATAGAAAGCATATCTTCTTTTCTTATATCATAGCTATAAAGAACTCTAAGTATAACTTCTCTTGCTTCTTTTCTTATTTTTCTATTTAAAAACCTCTTCATTATATCTGCCTTAATACATTTACCATTTCTATTGCAGTTAATGCAGCATCAAAGCCTTTATTACCCATTTTTGTGCCGGCTCTTTCTATTGCCTGTTCTATTGTATCTGTGGTTAATATGCCATAAGCTATTGGGATTTCTGTTTCAAGGGATACTTGAGCTATTCCTTTTGTAACTTCTGATGCTACATAATCAAAATGTGGTGTTGCTCCTCTAATTACTGCTCCAAGGCATATTATTGCATCATACTTTCCGGTTTTTGCTAATTTTTTTGCTGTAAGCGGTATCTCAAAAGAACCTGGAACTCTAATAATATCAATATTTTCTTCTTTTCCGTTATGTCTGATAATACAATCAATAGACCCTTCTAACAATCTTTCTGTTATTAAGCTATTAAATCTTCCTACAACTATTGCAAATTTTATATTTTCTGCTGTTAAAATTCCTTCTATTTTTCTCATATTTATTACCTCATAAAGATTTAACTATTTTTTTGAATGTTTCTATTATATATGATACCTCATCATCTGTTAGAGCACTATAAACTGGTATAGCTAAAAGTTCATCTTTAAACTGCTCTGCTTTTTCACAAGGAAGATGTAAAGCATTTCTAAGCTGATGTAATGTATAATCATAATAAACCCTTGCTCCTATGCCGTTTTCTATAAGCTTTTCTATTATTTTATTTCTTTGTAGATGTCTTAATGCGTAGATATGATAAATATGTTTTCTATTTTCTGCTTCATAAGGTAAAACTAATCCGGGTAAATCTTGAAATTCTTTGTTGTATAAGGCAGCTATCTCTCTTCTTCTTGCATTTCCTTTATCAAGTTTTTGAAGTTGATAATAACCTATTCCTGCTTGAAATTCTGTTATTCTTAAATTAAGTGCCGGATGATTTCCAAACTCTATCCAGTTTGTTATCTTTTCATCAATCTCAGGATTATTGGTGCATATTGCTCCACCTTCTCCCATTGCAACATTTTTAGATGCATAAAAACTAAATGCAGATAAATCACCAAGAGAACCTGCTTTCTTTCCTTTATATTCGGCTCCGTGTGCCTGAGCTGCATCTTCAAGAACTATAACATTATAACTATCAGCAATCTCTTTTATTTTATCCATATCAGCAGTTTGACCGAAAAGATGAACCGGTATTATGGCTTTTGGTTTGTATTTTTTTACAGCTTCTTCAAGATAAAATGTATCCATTGTGTATGTATCATCAACATCAACAACAACCGGTGTTCCACCTGCAAGAATTACTGCATCAATAGTTGCCATAAAACTAAGAGCAGGAACAATAACATAATCTTCCTTATTATTTACACCTATTGCTTTTAAAGCAATATACAATGCAGCAGTTCCGCTACATACCGTATGACAAAATGCTACATTTAGATAATTTTTAAAGCTTTCTTTAAATTTAAAAGTCCAGTTACCTCTGGTTATCTGTCCTGAGTCAATAATTTGATTAACTACTTCTTTTTCCTCTTTTCCAAATTCCGGCTTAATAATTGGTATCAATTTTTATCTCCTTTATATTTTGATATTTTCAATCTCTTTTAATATTTTTAATGCTCTAAATGAACTTTCAAAAGATGGATTATTAATAAAGTTTTGTATCATTAATTTTAATTTATCTTTTTTATCACTTTCTATGATATTTCCATTATGATAAATGCTATCTTCTACAAAATTTAGTTTTATATTTTCATCAAGTAGCCATTCTCTTCTAACAAAAGGATTAAGCCATGCTACTTCCAAATCAAACTCTGTATTATCAGATATTGCATAAACTTCAAAAATATTTCCTTTATCTTTAACAGATTTTATTTTAAAATCTCCTATTATATATTGGAAAATATATAAATCATGCCATGCAAGGTCATAAAATGGATTGATATAACCTTTCCCGAGATTTAATCTAAATCCTTTTATACCGGAAGGTTTTTTATTTAGTTTTAGATTTCTGACTATACTTGATTGAAGTTCTATTTCTGATACATGAAGATAAACATTTTTCTTTATTGCTAAATTTATTGCTTCTTCAAGCTCTTTACTACTGAGTGCCGGTGGCTTTTCTATCAATACATTTATACCTCTTTCTATTGCTTTTTTGGCAATAGGAATATGGGAGGTAGGCGATGTTGCTACAAAAAGAGCCTGTATATTTTCTTTATCTAATGCTTGATTTAAATCTTTGTATTTTTTAAAATTTTCCGGATATTTTGCCAATTTAGAATCTTCTATATCTATTAAAACGGTTTCATATCCAAGTTCAACAAATTTATTTATATATTTAGAACCCATATTCCCGATGCCAACAATTGCAACTTTCAACCAAACACTCCTTTTTAAAAATTTACCAAATATTATAAGGCAAAATTTATGCCAATCTATTATGATTAATATAACTTTTTCTTATATAGCTTTTATTTTGCAATTTTGCAAAAATGCTAAGTTATAAGATTTAGCTCTTTTAAAACTTCTTTTAATTTTTCTTCATTCTGTTTATTCATATAATAAAGAGGTAATCTCATCTCTATATCTTCAATTAATCCCATAAGATATGCAGCAGTTTTTACCGGTATAGGATTAGTTTCTACGAATAAAACTTTGAATAATTTATATAATCTGTTGTGTATTTCTCTTGCTTTTACAAAATCTCCTTCAAGGGCTAATTTACACATTTGGGATACTTCTTTTGGAACAATATTATTTGCTACGGATATAACGCCTTTTGCTCCGACAGCCATCATAGGAAGTGTTAAAGCATCATCACCGGACAGTATAACAACCTCTTCTCCTACTAAGGAGATTGTATCACTTACTCTTGCAACATTTCCGGTTGCTTCTTTCATTCCTACGATATTTGGAAAGTCTGAATATAATCTTGCAAATGTTTCAGGTAACATATCAACACCGGTTCTGGAAGGAATATTGTATAAAATAATAGGTATATTTGTTTCTTCGCAGATTGCTTTAAAATGCTGATATAATCCTTCTTGGGTAGGTTTGTTATAATAAGGCATAACTTGAAGGGAAGCATCTGCTCCTACTTTTTCTGCAAATTTTGTAAGCATAATTGCTTCATGGGTAGAGTTTGCACCGGTTCCGGCTATAATAGGTATTCTTTTTTCGGCATATTCTACTGCTAAGGCTATAACTTCTTCATGTTCTTCATAAGTAAGGGTAGCAGATTCTCCTGTTGTGCCGGCAATAACTATTGCATCTGTTTCATTTTCTATATGGAAATTTATAAGTTTTTTCAAAGAGTTTTTATCTATCTTCCCATTTTTAAATGGTGTAATAAGTGCCACAATAGACCCTTTAAACATAACACAAAAACCTCCAAAAATTAAGTTATTATAATTATATGATAAAATATTCCTAATTTCATTAAAATATAGGGGGAATATGATGAAAGCAGTAGTTATGGCCGGTGGTTTCGGAACAAGAATACAACCATTAACTAATAGCATTCCAAAACCAATGCTTCCAATCCTCAACAGACCTATGATGGAATACATAATAAAAAAATTAAAAGATATTGGTATTACAGATATTGTTGTTCTTTTATATTTTAAACCGGAAGTTATTAAAGATTATTTTAAAGATGGAAAAGATTTTGGCGTTAATATAACTTATGTTTTGCCGGATGATGATTATGGAACAGCCGGAGCAGTAAAAAAAGCAGAAAAATATTTAGATGAAAGATTTATTGTTGTCAGCGGAGACCTTGTTACTGATTTTGATTTTAAAGAGATAATAGGATTTCATGAAATAAAACAATCAAAATTAACAATAACTTTAACATCTGTATCAGACCCGCTTCAATTTGGAGTTGTTATAACAGATAAAGAAGGAAAAATTTTAAGATTCTTAGAAAAACCCGGATGGGGAGAAGTTTTTAGCGACACAATCAATACAGGAATATATATAATAGAGCCGGAGATTTTAAAATATATACCGGATAATATACCTTTTGATTTTAGTAAAGATTTATTTCCAAAACTTATGAAAGAAGGAATAACATTATACGGATATAATGCAAAAGGTTATTGGAGAGATGTAGGTAATCCTGAAAGTTATAGAGAAGTTATAAAAGATATACTTTCCGGTAAAGTAAAAATAGAAATCTACGGAGAAAAAATACAAAAAGATGGATATACCCTATATAAACAAGGAAATATAAATCTATCAAAAAATGTAAAATTAGAAGGAGTTATAGTTTTAGATGATAATGTAGAAATAAAAGAAAATTGTTATTTAAAAAATGTGGTTATCAGAAAAAATTGTAAAATAGATGAAAACAGTATACTACAAGATACTGTATTATGGAATAATGTAAATATCGGAAAAAATTGTGAGATAAAAAATGGAGTTTTGTGTGATAATGTATCCATAGGTAATAATGTAAAAGCAGAACACGGAGTTATAATAGCAGAAAATACAATAGTTAAAGATGATGTTAAATTTGAAAGAGATGTTATAATCTGGCCTGATAAACTGATAGAAGAAAAAAGTATAATCAGCAGTAATCTAATATGGGGAGAAAAATACAAAGCCGGTTTATTTGAAGGTGGAAAAGTTTCCGGAAGAACTAATATAGAGCTTTCCTGTGAGATGGTTGCAAAACTTGCAGAAAGTTTTGGCTCAATAATACCAAAAGGTAAAACAATAATAGTAGGAAGGGATTATCACAGAGCTTCAAGAATGTTAAAAAGAGCTTTCTTAGGTGGATTACTTGGCACAGGAGTTAATGTTTTAGATTTAAAGTTATCTTCATTGCCGGTTTTAAGATATATATTATCAAATAGTGATAATGTTGCCGGTGTATATTTTAGACAATCACCGGAAAATCCTGCTTCCACCGATATACTCTTTTTTGATAATGATGGATTACCAATAGATACAAATACAGAAAAAACAGTTGAAAGAATATTTTTCAGGGAAAATTTCAGAAGGGCTGCTTATAATGAGATTGGAGAGATAAAAGAAGACCCAAGCCTTCCAAAAAGCTATAAAGCCAGATTTTTATCCTTAATCCAGAAAGAAACTATCCAATCTTCACAAATAAAAATAATAGCAGATTTATTAAATGGTTCTACATATACAATATATCCGGATATTATAAATAACCTTAATATAGATAATATCTTGATAAATGCTTATCAAGATGAAAGAAAATTATCACAAATAAGCATATTAAAACAAAAATCAATATCAGAAATATCAAAAATAGTATCTGCCCTTAAATTATCATCAGGTTTTGTTATATATCCGAGTGGTGAAAAATTAACAATAATCTCCGAAAAAGGAGAAATCCTTCAAAATTATAAATCTGTTTTAATATTTTTATATCTTATCAATAAAACAGCAAATAAACAACTAAAAATTTATCTGCCGGTATATATTCCGGATATTCTTGATAACTTCCTTGATAATCTTATTATAGAAAGAGGTAAAACCATAGGATTAAAAGCTTCATTTTTAAAAGATTATTATTTCTTTGCAAATCTTGAAGGGAATTATGCATTTACAGAATTTTCTTATTCTTTTGATGGAATGTTTGCATCTGTTAAATTACTTGAAATGCTTTCAAAAGCAAATTTAACAATATCAGAATGTTTAAATGTTTTACCGGATTTTTATTTTAATCATACCCTTGTTGCATGTCCTTCTTATCTAAAAGGAAAGATGATGAGAAAATTTTCGGAAGAAGCAATAGATAAAAATGCTTCTTTCGTAGATGGAGTAAAAATATTCTTTGATAATAAAAACTGGATACTTATGATACCTGACCAATATGCAGACAGCCTTCATATATATATTCAGGCAGAAAATAAAGATAAAGGAGAAGAGATATTAAACGAATACTTAGAAAAGATAAATAACTGGATAATGGAAGAATGAAAAAGTTATATCTTGCTTTTTTATGGCATATGCATCAGCCATCTTATAAAGAGGCAACTTCCGGAAAATATATAATGCCGTGGAGTTTTTTACATGCTATAAAAGATTATTATGAAATGCCCTGGCATATTAGCAATTTTAAAAAAATAAAAGCAACCTTTAATCTTGTTCCTTCTCTACTTGAAACTTTACAAGATTATATAAAAGATTTTAAAAATGATTTAACCCTTTCTCTTATTTATAAAGATGAAGAAAAATTAACAGAAGAAGAAATAAATTATTTACTTGATATTCTTTTTAGTAGTAATTTAAAAAATATGATAATGCCTTTTGAAAGATATTATCAGCTTTTTTTAAAAAAACAAAACGGTAATAAATTTACATATCAAGAAATCCTTGATTTAAAAATTTTATTTTTACTTGCATGGAGTGGAAATTATCTTAGAGAAAATTGTCCATTAATAAAATCATTAATTGCAAAAGGCAAATTATACACAAAAGAAGATAAAATTGCCCTTTTGGATAGATTAATATCTTTTTTGAAAGAGATTATTCCTTTTTATAAAAAGTTAGAAAAAAAAGGTAAAATAGAAATATCAACAACACCTTTTTATCATCCTATTTTACCACTTTTAATAGATATAGAATCTGCAAAAGAGGCTAAAAAAGATATAACTCTTCCAAAGGTAAGGGCTAATTTTAAAGAAGATGCAAAAAAGCATGTAATAAATGCAATAGATTTTTATAAAAATATTTTTGGAAAATTGCCTTCCGGATTTTGGCCGGCAGAAGGCTCTATTAGCAATCAAACCTTAGATTTATTTAATGAGTATCAAATATTATGGACAGCATCAGATGAAGATGTATTATTTAACAGCATAGGAGGAAGAAATATAGAAAAAATTTATCAAAAACATAAATATAAGAATATTTATCTATTTTTCAGAGATAAATATCTAAGTGATTTAATAGGATTTAGATATCAAGAAGAAGATGAAGAAAAAGCAACAGATGATTTTATATCAAGATTAAAGGATATTTATGATAAATACCAATTTTCGCCTATTGTTTGCGTTATTCTTGATGGAGAGAATGCTTGGGAGTTTTATAAAAATAATGGATATGATTTTTTACGACTTTTATATAAAAAGATAGAACAAAATTATGAATGGATAGAATGTATAACTTTTGAAGAAGCAATAAAAAAAGATGATATACCGGAAAATCAGATAACGAATATTGTAGCCGGAAGTTGGATATATGGAGATTTTACAACATGGATAGGGCAGGAAGAAAAAAATATAGCATGGGAAGTTTTATCTATCACAAAAAATTATCTTGAAACAAAGCCAAAATCCGAAGAAGCAGAAAAATTGATGCTTATTGCTGAAGGTAGCGATTGGTTTTGGTGGTATGGAGATGACCATTTTACACATTTTGCAGATAAATTTGATAGATTATTTAGAGCAAATTTACAAAAGATATATCAGATTTACGGCGATGAACCACCGGCTAAAATATTAAAACCTATAAAAAAGTTATATAAAAAACCTATTATTAAAGAACCTAATTATTACATAACACCGGTAATAGATGGAGAGATAACAAATTATTATGAATGGCTAAATGCAGGAGAGATAGATATAAAATTTGATGCCGGCACAATGGATAGTAGCAAAATCTTTATAAAAAAAGTTTATTATGGTTATGATAAACAAAATTTTTATTTAAGATTAGATGGAGATTTAGACAAGATAAAGGATAAATATTTAACTATAGAGATAATATCAGATACAAAAAAAGATATAACGATAGATTTATCAAAAAATGGGGAAAATTATGCTATTGGCAAGATATTAGAGATAAAAATACCTATTTCGTTTATAGGAAGAAAAAATTTTGAAATTTTATTTAAAATAAAAGATAAAAATGATAATACAGTTTTAAAACTGCCGTTATATAGCTATTTGGAAATTGATATTTCAAAAGAATTTGATTATGAATGGTTTGTTTAATATAATATTGTTATGAGTTTGGATAAACAGATAACAGCTTTAAAAGAGATAAATAAGCAGATAAGGAAGTTAAAATCAAAAGAGCCTATTATTGTTGGTAAATTTGCACTTACAGTTTATACCCAAGGTATGTATCCGGCTAATATAATATCATTACTTCATCCGGATATTCATTTATTACAGCAAGCATTAAGAGAGCTTGGATATACTCAATTTGGGGATTTGTGGCTTAAAGATGATATAAATGTTGAAATAAGCAAAGATTTTGAATTAATTACGGGAAATTTTAATCAGATACAGATTGAAGATGAAATAATAAATGTTTTATCTTTGGAAGATTTAATAGCTGATATGATGAAATATTGCTTGGAAGGGGATGATTTGGTTTGTGACCTTATAAAAATGCTTATTAAATCTTATGAAAAATTTATTGATTTTCATTATCTTTACGGAAGATTAAAAGATAAAAGAGCAGTTTCTTTTATAAAAAATATAAAAAGAGGTGGATAAAATGGCAAAAATTGGGACAGATTTATCAAGATTTATATTAGAAGAAGAAAGAAAATATCCAAATGCAACGGGTTCTTTATCTTTGGCTCTTCTTGCTATTGAGAATGCAACAAAGATTATAGCTTCACATATAAAAATGGCTGGACTTATAGATATTCTCGGTAAAACCGGAAAAACAAATATTCAAGGGGAAGAAGTCCAAAAACTTGATGAATTTTCAAATCAGTTATTAATTGAGCATCTTGGTGAAAGTGGTCAATTTTTTGCCTGTGCATCGGAAGAGCTTGATGATGTTATATATTTTGAGCATGGGAAAGATGCGAAATATGTTATAGCTTTTGACCCATTAGATGGCTCTTCTAATATAGATGTTAATGTTAGTGTAGGAACTATTTTTTCTATCCATAAAAAAATAGAAGGAAATGAAAATGATTTTCTTCAAGAAGGTTATAAACAGGTGGCAGCCGGTTATATCGTTTATGGCTCTTCTGTTATGTTTGTTTATACAACCGGAAATGGAGTAAATGGCTTCACATTAGACCCATCTGTAGGAATGTTTTTATTATCTCATCCGGATATTAAAATACCTAAGAAAGGAAAGATTTATTCTATAAATGAAACAAATTATCCAAAATGGGAAGAAGGACTTAGAAAGTATATAGATACACTAAAAGAAGAGGGCTATACATCAAGATATATCGGTTCTATGGTTGCAGATGTTCATAGAACTCTTTTAAAAGGTGGTATATTTGCTTATCCTGCTGATAGTAAAAATAAATCCGGAAAGTTAAGACTTTTATATGAAGCTTCTCCTATGGCGTTTATAATAGAGCAAGCCGGCGGAAAAGCTACTACCGGAAAAGAAGATATTTTAAAAATAAAACCGGAAACCCTTCATCAAAGGGTGCCGGTATTCCTCGGAAGTGAGGAAGATATAAACAGATTATTAAGCTTTCTTTAAAGCTTTTTCACCTAAATATTTATAAACAATAGCTATAAAAATAAATCTTATCTTTAAGGCTGCTGCTTTTTTATATATTATTATACCAAAACAATGATATAATAACCCTTATGAAGATAATAGATATGAGGGTAATAGATATGAAGGTAATAGATAAAAAGCTAATAGAAGAAGATATAATAGAACTAAAAAAGCTTCAAAAAACGATAAAGCATAGAAGATTTGTTCCGAGAATTCAAATGTTAATT
>NZ_FXTX01000016.1 GCF_900182795.1 Venenivibrio stagnispumantis | reverse complement strand
GTTTCTTTAACAGCTCTTTTAATTCTTCCGTATTCTCTTTTATTAACTCTCTTTTTACTCTCTTCATATTAATTATTATACATCAGTTTTGGTATTACATGTGCTTCTGATTATAGAAATAAAGAGTTTGGACAAAAATATGGTGTATTGATAGCAGAAGGTCCTTTAGCAGGAATTATTGCAAGAGCTATATTCGTAGTTGATAAAAATGGAAAAATAGTTTACAAACAAATTGTTCCGGAAATTACAGAAGAACCAAATTATGAAGAAGTTTTAAATGCAGTAAAGTCTGCTTTATAATTAATTTTTTTAAAGCGGGCCAAAAGCCCGCTTTTTTTATTTTCTTGCTTTTTCTTCCATTAATTTTTCTGCATGGGCAGAATGAGATTGGAGTTTAGCTTTTAATGTATCAATGTTTCTCTCAATAGCATCAAGTTTAGATTTGCAAGTATCAGGACAATCATTTTTAAGAGAGGCTACAGAACTTTCTATAGCAGCAACTCTTTCTTTCAATGAAGAAATGTCTGCATTTGGATTTGTTAAATCTTTTTCTATACCTGCAAGTCTGTTTGAAATGGCATCTAATCTTTGATTTAATTTAGATACTAAATCATCAACATATTCCTTAGTTACATACGAGCCCTTTGGAACCGGTGGTTCATTACAACCACATTCCTGAGCAAAAACAGCAGAATTTATTGCTGCTAAACCTACTACTCCTAATATTAATTTTTTCACTTCGTTAAACCTCCTTGTTTATATTACTTTCTTGCTTTATTTTCCATTTCTTTTTCCATTTCAGATTGAGATTTTTGAATTTTTTCTTTCAAAGCATCTACATCTCTTTCAAGTTTGTTAATTTTATCTTCACAAGCTGTAGGACAGCTATTTTTAGCTGCTGATATTTCTGACTCAAGATTTGCAACCTTTGATTTCAATGCTTCTACCTCAGCTTTATTAGCTGCTTTTGCATTAGCTACTTCTTTTTCAAGGTTAGATACTTTTGTTTCTAAGGAATCTAATTTAGAGTTAACTGCTCCAAATTGTTGGTCTACATACTCCTTAGTAGCATAATTTGCACAGCTTGTTAATGCAAAAACTGCAACGGTTGATAAAGCTACTGCTTTTAATACATACTTTTTCATCTTTTCTCCTCCTGAAAGAAATTAATTTATATTCCTAATTATAAGTATGAAAACTAAATTTGTCAAATTACAAAAATTTAATTTTAGAGATTCACTGCAACTACTTCTTTTATTTCTGGGATAGCCTGTTTTAATCTTGCTTCTATACCACCTTTTAATGTCCATAAAGACATACTACATCCGGAGCAAGAACCCATTAATCTAACATATACTGTTCCATCTTCCGAAACATCAACAAGCTCCACATCACCACCATCAAATCTTAAATAAGGTCTTACTTGCTCAATTACTTCTTCTACTTTTTGTCTATCTATTGCCATTTTAATTCCTCCTGAAAAATTTTTTATATAGTTTATATTATAATCTTTATGTTAAATTTTTTATGATTTTTGGCATTTAGAGGATAGGTTGATGAAAGGAGTTTTTATAACATTTGAAGGGATAGAAGGAGCCGGTAAATCTACACAGGCAAGGAAACTAAAAGAATATTTAGAATATATTGGAAAAAAAGTAATTCTAACAAGAGAACCCGGTGGAACAAAAATAGGTTTAAAAATAAGGGAGATAGTTTTATCCCATTGGGACGAAATATTCCCGAATATTGCTGAACTACTTCTATATGAAGCTGATAGAAATATACATATCTATAATGTTATAAAACCTAAATTAGAAGAAGGATATATTGTTATATCTGATAGATTTATAGATTCAACGGTTGCTTATCAACATTTTGCAAGGGGAATAGATAGAAATATTGTTGATTATCTTAATAATTTGGCTACAGATGGATTAAAACCGGATATAACTTTTTTGATAGATATACCGGTATCGGAAAGTTTAAAAAGATTAAAAGATAAAGACAGAATAGAACAGGAAGATATAACTTTTCACCAAAAATTAAGAGAGGGTTTTTTAAAAATTGCTGAGGAAGAAAAAGATAGATTTATTATTCTTGATGGAACAGAAAATGAAAATATTATTTTTGATAAAATAATTAATATATTATCGGCTAAAAAAATTATATAGATGAGATTAATCGGTAGAGAAAAAGAGAAAATCTTAATAGGAAATATTCTTTCAAAAGGTTATGATTCTTTATCATTATTATTTGAAGGTAAAGATTGCTCCGGTAAAAAATTGACCGCTTTATATACAGCAAGAGGATTGGTTTGTGAAAAAAATCAATTATTTGGATGCGGTGAATGCCAAGATTGTAAATTGGTAAATAATATAATAAATGAAAATAAAGAATTACCATATCATCCGAATATAAAAATAAATTCTTCAGAAAATCAAATAAAGATAGACCAGATTAGAGAGATTAATAATTTTTTTGCCCTAAAAGATAACAAATGGAAGGTAGTAATAATAGAAGATGCCCAAAAAATGAATACAGAAGCAGCCAATGCATTGCTTAAAACCTTGGAAGAACCACCGGAAAAAACAGCAATAATACTCACAACTTCTACCCAAAACCTTTTACTTCCAACAATCGTATCAAGATGTAAAAAAATAAGATTTTCTCCACTTGATATTGATAATATAAAACAAATTTTAGAACAAAAAAATATAAAACCAAATGAAATAATCTTAAATATAGCAAAAGAAAATTTATGTCTTGCATTTAAAGTCGCAGGAAAAGAAGAGATATTAAGATACTCAAAAGATTTGGTTAATCTCATTCAAGATAAAATTCATATAGAAGGTATTATAACCCTTGCAGAAATATTAGATAAATTAGATGAAGAAGATTTAAAAGATGTAATAAACATTTTTGAAATTTTAGTTTATAATTTATTTTCTGAAAATAAAATTGATATAAAAGAGTATGAGAATATATTAAAAGAGTTAAAAATTTTAAAGCTATCTGTGGAAAAAGGTGTTAAGAAAAAATTGGCATTAGAAGGATTTTATCTTAATCTAAAAGCGAGGTAATTATGGAGTTTAATAATATAAAGAAGCAGGAAGTTAAAACAAAATATGTAAGAATTAGGTTTTTAGATACTCATAAATTTTCAGAAGTGGAAGTTCCGGTATATATAAAGAAGGGAGATTTTATAGTAGTAGAATCAGAAAAAGGGGAAGAAGTAGTTTTGGTGCTTGGAAATACCGTTCCACAGGAACAAAAGGTTAAATTCAAAAGAAAAGCAAATAAAAAAGATATAGAGCAGTTTGATAAAAATGAAGAAGAAGCAAAAAAATATTTTGAGATATGTAAAGAGCTTGCAGAAAAATTCGGACTTAAAATGAATCTTCTTAAATCATATATTCCTCTTGATAAATCAAAAGTATTTTTCTATTATACTGCAGAAAGTAGGGTAGATTTTAGGGAGCTTGTTAAAGAGCTTGCAAAAAGGATTAAAACAAGAATACAAATGATGCAGGTTGGTGTTAGAGATGGTGTCCAGCTTGCAGGGGCTGTCGGTATCTGTGGCCATCAATGTTGTTGTAATCTATTCTTAGATAAATTTGATACAGTTTCTGTGGAAATGTTAGAAGAGCAAAATTTACCACCTACTCCGGCTAAATTTACAGGTATATGTGGAAGATTGATGTGTTGTCTTGCTTTTGAAAAAGATAACTACTCAATAAGAAATAATCTTCCAGAAATTGGCTCTGTTGTTTCCATAGAAGGTAAAAATTTAACCGTTAAAAGTTATGATTTTATAAAAGAAGAAGTTGTGTTTATAGATGAAGAAGGAAATAATATATCTTACTCTTTTGATTATCTTGAAAGCTTGGGAATAAACAGAGAATCCGGATGTTCTAATTGCAGTGGCTGTCAAACTAAAAATAGTTTTGTAGAGATAATAAATGAGCATTGATATTGTGAGATTTGGTAAAGAGATAATTGAAGAAGAGATAAGAGCTTTAAATAGATTAAAAGATGCCCTGAATGAAAATTTTGAAAAAGCAGTAAATTTAATACTTGGCACTACCGGAAAAGTTATTATAACCGGTATCGGCAAATCCGGCATAATAGGTAAAAAAATAGCATCTACATTTTCATCTACCGGCACTCCGTCTTTTTTCTTACATCCGGCAGAAGCTATTCACGGTGACCTTGGAATGGTTGAGAAAGAAGATTTAATAATAGCAATATCAAACAGTGGAGAATCACCGGAACTTATTGCTATTATCCCTACATTAAAAAGATGGGGAAATAAGATAATCGCAATAACAAATAATCCAAATTCTACATTAGCAAAAAATAGTGATATTGTTTTACATCTTAATATAGATAAAGAAGCATGTCCTTTAAATCTTGCTCCTACTTCTTCCACTACTGCAACCCTTGTTCTCGGAGATGCTCTTGCATCTACATTATTAACTATAAGGAATTTTAAAAAAGAACATTTTGCAGAATTTCATCCCGGTGGAGCACTTGGAAAAAAATTGATGAAAGTTTCTCAAATTATGCATACCGGTGAAAAATTACCAATAGTGCCGGAAAATACTCCTTTACAAGATGCAATAATAACGATGTCAGAAAAAGGTTTCGGAGCGGTTTTGATAGTAGATAAAAATAATCATCTAAAAGGTATTTTGACAGATGGGGATTTAAGAAGATTTATAAAAAAAGGTGGAAGCATAGATAAAAGCAAAGTAGAAGATGCAATGACAATATCTCCAAAATATATAACAGAAGATATGCTTGTTTTAGAAGCTTTAGAGATAATGGAAAGATATAAAATTACAGTTTTACCGGTAGTCAAAGATAATATTCCTATCGGATTAGTCCATTTACACGATATCTTAAAAAGTGGTGTTGTTTAATCTATTTACAATATTTTGGAGGTTTGAATTATGGAGTTTAGTTTTAAGAATATTATTACTGAATTAGAGAATTTTATTTCAATCAAAAGATAATAAGATAGATATTAGCCAATATCACTATATTGAACCTGTTGGTGCAGCCATTTTGAAAGCTATAACAATGGATTTACCTGATATAAAAATATCAGCAAAAAAATCAAATCCTTCTGTTGAATATCTTATTACATTATATACGTCACAGTATGATCCAAAAAAGAACTTTATACCTATAGAGATTGCAAATATTGGTAATCAAAAGGATATACAAAACAGGATGTTATCTATGATACTTAGATATGATGTTTTTCAATCACTTTCTAAGGAAGATTATCTGGATTTAAAAAATTATGTGGATTATATGATAGGAGAAGTATTAAGTAATGCGATAACTCATTCTTGTAGTAATATAGGTGCTGTAATAACAGGACAGATTTTTCCTCAACAAAGAAAATTGCAAATCTGTATAGTAGATAGGGGAGTTGGATTTTTATATAATTTACAAAAAAGATATAAAGATGTAAAAACAGAAGAAGAAGCAATAATAAAAGCATTGGAAAAAGGAGTTAGCAGTCCTCCTATTCAATCTAATCCTTATTATTCTCAAATAAGTCATGCCGGTTATGGCTTATATGTTCTTAAAACAATCATTGAGAAAACAGAGGGAAATTTATTAATCATCTCTAATAATGGAGTAGTTAAATTAACATCAAAAGGAGTTTTATCTAAAACAATTAATACTTCATGGAAAGGAGTAATTGTAGCTTTTGAATTTTTTGAAGATAAAATAAACTACTCATTTAGCGAGTTTATGAAAATATTTGTATTAAATAATGAAGATGAAATCTTTTAGGAAATATTTTTACTATACGATACTACCCAGTTTAAAATACCTCTTACCAAATCATTTGCATTTCTAACTTTTATTTTATTTTTTACAAAATCTATACCTTTGTTCCTCACAAATACTCCTATTATTTCATCACCGAAGCCTTGTGTAATAAGATTAATTCCTTCAAAATCTAAGATAACTACTTCATTTTTTTTCAAGATATTTTCCATTATTTTCCTAACTTTTAATCCGTCTATTCTTAATGTTAAAGCATCTAATCCATCAAATAAATCTTTTATTTTTAATATATTTGTATCAACATTTTGTGTTTTTTCTGGGTTAACATCAATCTCTGTTTTTATCATTATTATCACCGCCAAAAATTTTATATTATATTATAACAGAATTAGTATTTTGCAAGAGTAAGTAAAATGGTGATAGCCTATTTACCATAAGTGTTCCGCAACCACCTATTTTCCTTGTTCTATATTTATTTGACAATGTAACTTTTATACCATTTTCTCTAAGTTTCAAAAAGATTTTTTCGTATTCTTCATCATCCACGGTTTTATAATGAATCTGTTGAATTTCATTATATTTTAATAAAGATACTGAAATATTTAGATATTTTGCTATCTCTATTAATTTTTGAATTTCTTCATCTGAATCATTTATATCTTTTATAACAAGGTAAGCTATGCTATATAGCTTTCTTTTTCTGTTTGATAATTTATCTAAATGCTCTTTGAATACAGAGATTAAATCTTCTATTTTTGCTCCTTTTTTGATTAGCTGTTTTCTTTTTTCTTCAAATACAGAATGTAAAGATAATGTAACTCCATTATGATTTAGATTTAATAGCTCTTTAAAGTTATCCAAAGGAAAACCGGTTGTATAAAAACTTACTTTTAATCCGAGGGATTTAAAATAATAAAAACTTTCTTTGACAGCTTGCCAGTTTAGAAGAGGCTCTCCTATTCCGGCAAAAGCTATATTTTCAATATGATAACCTTCTTCTTTTGCTATTAAATATTGATTTATAATTTCCTCTGTTTTCAGATTTCTGAGTAAACCATTTAATCCGGATGCACAAAATGAACATCTTACAGGACAGCCGATTTGAGAAGATATACATAAAGTATTTCCCCTGTAATGAACAGATTCTATTGAATAGTTATCATCTGTTTTTATTTCAAGTAGCCTATTTAAATCATCTTTTATAACAGTTTCTAATTTCATCATTTTTTAAATAGCTCATTTAATTTATAAATATAAACTAATATCTTTTTCCATTTTTTCCACTCTATTGCCGGAATACCTGAACCATATACATTATTAGGTGGTAAATCTGTTCCTACTCCGGATTTGGCAGTTACAATTACATTATCTCCTATATTTATATGGTCTGCAACTCCTACCTGCCCTGCAAGGATTACATTTTTTCCTATATTGCAACTTCCGGCAATTCCTACCTGAGATACAAGAATACTGTTTTCTCCAATCTTACAGTTATGACCAATCATTACAAGATTATCTATTTTTGTGCCTGATTTTATAATAGTTTCATCTGTTAATGCTCTATCTATTGTTGTATTTGCTCCTATTTCTACATCATCTTCTATTATTACTTTTCCTATATGTTTTATCTTTTTATGTTTTCCATCTTCTTGATAATAACCAAATCCATCACCGGCTATAACTGCTCCTGAATGGATTATAACTCTATTCCCTATGAATGTATCTTTATAAATTGTTACATTTGGATATAAAATAACATCATTTAAGATTTTTGTGTTTTTTCCTACGAAACAAAACGGATAGATTTTGACATTATCTCCTATCTCAACATTATCTTCAATAACAACATAATCTGATATATAGCAGTTTTTTCCTATTTTTACATTATTTCCTATTTTTGCAGTAGGTGATATATACTCTTTATTTTCTTCTTCTGGATAAAGAAGTTCTATTAATTTATAAAAAGCTACCGCCGGATTTTTTACTACTATCTGGGTAATATCAATATCTTCTATCGGCTGTGATACCAATATAGCAGAAGCTTTTATCTCTTTTAATTGACCAAGTAATTTTTTATCCGATAAAAATGTTATGCTTCCTTTTGTTGCTGAATATATACTTTTTGCAGAAGTTATATCTTCATCTTCTTTTATATTAAAAATTTCTCCATTTAAAAATTTTGCTATCTCTGTTATTTTCATTTTTTACCTTCATTATATCTTTTTAATATTTCATCTGTAATATCAAGGGATTTATCTGCGTATAACACTCCGCTTAATAATCCACTATAAAAAATAATATCAAGATTTTTCTCTTTTGCTATTTTTTGAGCTATTTGCTGTATATCTCTTAACATGGCTTTTTCGGAATCTGCTTTCATTTTTGCAAGGGTTTGATTTGCTTCTATTTCAAGGGCTTGTAATTGTCTTGCTGTTTCTCTTAGCTCTGCCATTTTATCTTGTTTTGCTTTTTCTGTTAAAGAAGGATTTTGTAGCTGTTTTTGAAGTTCTTGCATTTTATTTTGCAAAGATTTAGCTTTTTCACTGTAATATTTATATTTTGCATCTAAATCTGCTTTATATTTCTTACCTTTTACAGATTGATTCATAACTTTCTCAATATCTACATAAGCATAATTACCGGCATTAGCAAATGTAAATATAAATAATAAAACACTTAAGATAGAAACCAATTTTTTCATAAAATTTTCTCCTTTTTCAAGATTTAGGAATATTTTATCATAGATAGAGTTATTATTAGTTTTTTAAATTTTGATATAATAATCAAAAAATATTTGACGGATTTTGAGGAAAAATTATGAATCAAGATAAAGTAGAAAAAATTATAAATGAGATAGTAGAGATATTAAAGGGATATAATCCGGAAAAAATTATTCTTTTTGGCTCAAGAGCAAGAAAAGATTTTAAAAGTAATTCAGATATAGATATAGCAGTGGATTTATCGTTATCTTTCAGGGAAGAAAGGAAATTAAAAGAAAAAATAGATGAAATAAGCAAATTATATAGCGTTGATTTAGTTTTTCTTCCAAAAATAAATAATGATTTTAAAACTAATATTTTAAAAGAAGGAGTTATACTGTATGAAAAAAAGTGATGTTTTGCTTAAAATTTATAAATTTGAGAAAGCATTAGAACGGTTAAAAGAAGCCGTAGAAATAGCCGAAGATGAGCTTGATAAAGATGGAGTTATCCAAAGATTTGAGTTCACAATAGAACTGCTATGGAAAACCTTAAAAGCTATTTTGGAATATAAAGGAATAGAATGTTATTCTCCAAGAAACTGCATAAAAGAAGCTTTTAAAGCTAATATTATAAATGATGATGAAATAATGTTAGATATGATAGAGGATAGAAATCTAAGTTCACATATTTATGATGAAAATGTTAGCAATGAAATATTTGAAAGAATAAAAAATATTTATCTTGATTACTTATTAAGTTTAAATTTAAAAGAAAAGGTTTAGATTAGGATAGAAATAAATTTTCTAATTGGTTAATTATATTATC
This sequence comes from Venenivibrio stagnispumantis, assembly GCF_900182795.1. Taxonomy (NCBI): domain Bacteria; kingdom Pseudomonadati; phylum Aquificota; class Aquificia; order Aquificales; family Hydrogenothermaceae; genus Venenivibrio; species Venenivibrio stagnispumantis. The sequence goes on along the minus strand of NZ_FXTX01000016.1, from coordinate 30,333 downwards.
TAAATAAAATCTTTTTATTGAATCGTATGTATTTTGTTTTAAATATAGATATTCTTCCGGATTATTTAAAATTTCTATAATCTTTTTTACCATTAAATCTTCCCTTCCAAAAGGTATTAAATAACCATTTTTACCATTTATAATAATATCTTTATGTCCTGAAAATTCATTTTCATAAGCAATTACCGGTGTGCTACATGCTAAAGATTCAGCAATTACACGACCAAATCCTTCATCCTGAGATGTTGAAACAAATAAAGTTGCATTTTTCATATATTTATAAGGATTTTGTGTAAAAGGGATTAAATGAACTTTTTTTGATAGTTTTAGGTTTTCTATTTGTTTAATTAATTTTCCTTTTAATGACCCATCTCCTACTAAAACTAAATTTATATCCGGAAAATATTTAACAACTTGATTAAAGATATTAATTAATAAATCTATACGTTTTTGATTTTCAAATCTACCTACATATAAAATAGTTCTGTTTTTAAAAATAGATTCTTCTTCTTTTGAAAGAGGTTGATTCATATTTTGCTCTATTTCTTCCATGCATAATGCATTATAAACAACAGCAATTTTTTCTTCTTTTAAATTAAATGCTTTTTTTAAATCTTCTTTTACAACCGTAGATACTGCTATAGATTTATCTAAATTATCTAAAAGTTTTTTTAACATTAGTTTATATGGATATTGATAAAATTTGGAAAAAACTATATTAGAAGTAGGATTTCTTACAAAACCAAAATATTTAGTATCTAATTTTTTGCCAATCATTAATTTTACAATTGATAATGTAATATTTTGAGGTAGCATATTAGAAAAAACCGCTATTGGCTTTTCATTTAAGATTATATTTTTTAGTTTTAATGGCCTTAAAATATCTCCTGCTTCTAAATAGTAATGTTTAAAACCTTCTATTTCTAAATCTGTTTTTCTGTTTGATACTATAATAACCTCATAATTTTTTTTTTTTTTAATCCTTTAGCTAACAATCTATTAGATTCGTAAATACCACCGGGCATAATTCTTGGTAAATACAATATTATTTTATACATTTTAACCTCTATTTTTGCTTAAATATTTTATAATATCAAATCTAAATATGGTAAAATAAATCCACATTTAAAAATGGGGGTTTTGTTAATGAAGAGAATTTTATTTATGGTTTTAATCCTTTTTTCTATTTTTGGGTTAGCTATTTCAGAAGAGCCTATGGGTACAAATATACAAACATTACCATCGTTGAAGCAATTGCAAGATAAAAATATAACACCTCCAAATTTACAAACTCAAAATCAGCCGGCTTTAGAAAATCAAAAGAGTCAAAATTATAAATCTTCTCAAGAAATGCAAACTGAAGAAGGAAGTGAAAATAAGCAAAATAATGAAGAAAATCTAAATATAGAAAAGAAAATTAAAGAAAAAGAAAAACCAACACTTTCTAATATTGAACAGTTATACAATCAAAGAATAGAAAATCCTAAGGAAATAATTTATCAATATGGTTATGATTTTTTCAGTAGTTATCAAGTTTATGAGATGGGTTCTTTAGGAGATTCTTACACTATTGGACCTAAAGATAAATTACTTTTGTATATATGGGGTGATCCGGTTGATATACTCGGTTTAAGTGGTTTTTATTCTTTAGATGTAGATAGGGAAGGTAAAGTTTATATACCAAATTTAGGTGTATTTTATGTTTGGGGATTAACAGTAGAAAAAGCAAAAGAGTTATTAAAAGCTCAATTTGCTAAAAAATTTAAAAATTTTAGGATAGAGTTATCAATAGGAAAGTTAAGACAATATCCTGTATATGTCTCTGGCTATGTAAAAAAACCGGGAATGGTTCTAATAAATGCTACTCAATCTGTTCTTGATGCTATAGCTCTTGCCGGTGGAATAGCTAAAAACGGAAGTTTGAGAAATATAACAATAGTCAGAGCCAATGGTGAAAGGGAAAATATAGATTTATATGACTTACTTATAAAAGGAAATCCAATAAATATTAAACTTAAAGAAAATGATGCTGTATTGGTAAATCCAATCGGTAAAACAGCTGCAATTTATGGAGCAGTCAAAAGACCGGCAATATATGAATTAAAAGATAATGAAAATTTAACCCAGCTTATTAATTATGCCGGTGGAATGTTACCTTCCAGTTATGAATATGGACTTAAAATATACAGATATGAGGATAATATTTTACACCTTATTGATACAAGAATAGATGAACAGATTTTAACAAAAATTTCCCTAAAAGACGGGGATTTAGTAAATATTGTTTCTATCGTAAATGCAAAAGAAAATATAGTTAAGGTAGAAGGTTATGTTAAGTATCCGGGAGATTACTCTTTAAAAGATTATCCTACATTAAGTAAACTTTTAGATAAAATAGGTTTACTTGCAGATGCAAATTTAAATTATGCAGAGATTGTAAGATTTGAAAATAATGATTATCAGATTATTAAAATAAAACCACTGGATATCATAAATGGAAAAACAGATATAGAACTTAAAAATTTAGATAAGGTAGTTTTCTTCCCAAAATGGATGTATAGCCCGATAGAAGTTTCAGGTGAAATAGAAAATCCAACAGTTATAGATTATTATCCGAATATAACTTTACTTGATGCACTAAGAACAATAATATTTAAAAAACCTGTAAGAAATCTTAAAGCAGAAGTTTTTGATAGTTCATCTGAAATAGGAAATAAATTAGATACTAACCTAAGAACACAAAATGAGTTAAATAATCCTATGAAATATCAAAATAAATATTTACAAAATTATCAAAATTATAATAACGAAACATATCAGAATTACCAATATCAAAATTATGATAATCAAGCGATTAATAAAAACAATGCTAATTTCAAAGTAATATATCTTTATGATTTACTTATAAGAAATGATAACTCTTTAAATATTCCATTAAAACCCGGAATGAAAATAGTTATAAAAGAAACTAATGAAACAGAAAAAGATAAAACAGTTACAATTCTTGGGGAAGTAAATAAACCGGGACTCTATAAGCTTGAATCAGGAATGAAGCTTTATGATTTAATAGTAAAAGCTGGAGGATATACAGCCGATGCATATCCAAAAGCATTAATATTTATAAGAGAAAGTGCAAAAAAATTACAACAGGAACAACTTCAAGCATCCATATTAGCGATGGAAGAACAATTAGAAAAAAGTTCAGAAGGATTTGCAGCAGCCGGAGCTACTCAAGAAGAGCAAACCCTTGCAAAAATGGCTATTGAAAAACAAAAAAATCTTTTGGAAATTATAAAACAAAAAGCAAAAATAGGGCTTGGAAGAATAGCCCTTGATATACCTCTAACCTTAGAAGAACTTAAAAATTCTCCTGATAATATAGAACTTCAAGATGGAGATTATATATATATTCCTTCAAAACCTAACTATATACTTGTCCTTGGAGATGTATATAATCAAATCTCTTTACCTTATAGAGAAAATAAAACTGTTGAAGATTATTTAAATGAAGTAGGTGGTCTAAAGGATAGTGCTAAAAAAGATGATATATATATAATAAAAGCAAATGGAAGAGTAATATCAAATAGAAATTTCAGTGGTAGATTTTTCGGATGGGAGGATAATAAATTTGTATTTGGTAGAAGTTTTTACTCTATGAAGTTAGAGCAGGGTGATACTATTGTTGTCCCTTCTGAAATAAAAGTTCCAATATTATGGAGACCATTGATAAAAGATGTTACTCAAATTATATTCCAGGCTATATCAACTGCTGTATTAGCTAAGAGGTTATAAAAATGAAGAAATATATCTTGCCAAATTTAATTCTATTTACAGCCGTATTTGCTAATCCTTACCTGAATATAAATAGCGATGATATATTTATATACGATAATATACAGGCTTCAAAAGAGAGTAAAGAAAATATCTTATCAATCAGACCTTTACCGTATTTTTATATTTTTTCTGGAAATGAAAGATTAAAATATTTTTCTAACTATATAGAAAAACCGGAAAATTATATCAAACCGGTAAATAACATTGATATATCTGTATTTAATACAAATGCAGATTATCTGTTGTTAGAAGGAAAGTCAGGATTGAGTTTAAGAAAAGGGTTAAATGTTATTTCAACAGAAGATGGACAGATATCATATCAAGATAAATTTGTAGGTTATTATCAATTTAGACAAATTATAAATAAAGATCAAAAAGAGGGACAGGTATTAAGGGCTTATGCAAAATTTTTAGCCGGTAAATTTTCCATAGAGATAGGTAAAGATAACGTAAATTGGGGACAGGGAGAGTACGGACTTTTGCTTTCAAACAATGCTTATCCTTTTCCTATGGTAAAAGTCCAAACAGAAGAACCTCTTGATTTCTATGGAAAATGGAGTTTTGCAATATTAAACGGCTGGCTTCAAGAAGAAAGAAAAGATGTTTCTTATCCGAAGATACTTGGTATTAGAGGGATATACAAGCCGGCTTCATTTTTTGAGGTTGGCTTAACTAAAACAACTATGTATGGTGGTTCAGGTAGACCGGAATATAAATCATTCAAAGATTATTGGAAACTTATAACTTCATCTGAAGATAACGTTCCGGGAAGTAGATATGATAATGATTCTTATGGTTCATACGATATTGCTTTATACTTACCTTTAAAATGGTTTGATATTTTTAAAATATACTATGAAGAAGCCGGTACAGATGTGCAGGCAGTTTGGCAAAAAGAGGACAGAAAATTATCAGGAAGATTTCCATTTATTTTCGGCCTTCTATCAAGATCTTATAATACAGGAGTTTTTATCTCAAAAGGAAAAGATATATTTAGATTTGAGTATGTAAAAACAGCAGATAATTTTTATATCCACCATTATTACTATTATGAAGGTTATAGTTATAAAGGTTATTCATTGGGTTATCCTTATGGAAGAGATGTTCATTCATTATTTTTTAAATATATCCACTGGATAGATAACCAAAACTGGATAGATTTTAAAATGTCAGTATTTAAACAGCCATGGAAAGAAAATGTTGATATCAAAAGCTCTAATTATTATGCTTCTTTGGAATATGGAAAAATATTAAATAAAAATATACAAATAAAACCATTTATCAGATATGATTATAAAAAAGGCATTGATAAGAATACTTTGCCTACCCAATTTTCTATAGAGAATAAAAAGGAAAATTATTTAACTGTAGGTCTGGCTTTAAATTTAAGATTTTAAGGAGATGATATGGAAAGTAGAGAAAAATTAAACAGTCAGGAATGTTATCAAGAAGATGAAATTGATTTATATGAACTCTGGCTTGTATTGAAAAAAAGAAAAAAATTAATCTTAGGATTATTTTTAGGTGTATCTATTTTAACTGCTATTATAAGTTTTATAATGACCCCTATATACAGAAGTGAAGCTACCGTTATACCGGTATCAAGTAAATCTACAGGACTTGGAAGCTTGGCAGGATTAGCTGCTATGGCGGGTGTATCTATCCCATCAGCCGGGGATGATTCTTCTAAAATATTGGCAGTTTTAAACAGTAGGGAAATAAAAGAAAGGGTTATAAAAAAATTAAATCTAATACCTATATTACTTGAGGACGATATACCAAAGAAAAGAGATCCTATGAATGTAGCTGTAGATATATTAAAAGGAATGGTAAATATATCTGATGACAAAAAAACCGGTGTTATTAATATATCCGTAGATTACAAAGATCCTAAATTGGCTCAAAAAATAGCCCAAACTTATATTGATGAACTACAAAAAATAATGAATGAAAAAAAATTAACAGTTGCAAAATTCAATAGAGCATTTTTAGAAGAACAACTTAATGAACAAGAGAAAAAGTTAGAAGAATTACAAAAAAGATTGGCAGAATTCCAGAAAAAAACAAAAATAATTGCTCCTGAAAGTCAGATATCAGGTGTTGTGGAGCTTTATTCTAATCTTATATCACAAAAAATGTCTTTGCTTGTAAAATTAAAGAGTATGGAAGCTGCATTTGCACCGGATAACCCCCAAGTTAAAGCTATAAAAGAGCAACTTGCAGCAATAGATAATCAAATAAAACAGATAGAAGAAAAATCAAATATAGGTGCTTTACCTTCTTTATCTCAAGCTCCGGAAAAGCTGACAGAATATGGGGATTTGATGAGAGAAGTAAAAGTAGCTCAGGAAATTTATAAAAATTTATTAACTATGTATGAACAGGCTAAACTTGATGAAGCTAAAGAAAATATTTATGTAGAAGTTATAGATAAACCTAACTTACCGGATTTACCTGCAAAACCTAAGAAAAAATTAATGGTAGCAGTAGCCGGTATATCTGCATTATTCCTCGGAATATTCCTTGCATTTTTCCTTGAATGGCTAAATAATGTAAAAAGAAGAAACCGAGAGAATATAGCATCTTAATATCCGGAGAAGGCAAATGAAATCAGTTATAAAAAAAGAGAAAAAAATAAGAAGAATTCCAAAAGAGCTAATATATGAAATGAGATATGGAAGCCCTATCTATTACAGGGATTATGATAAGGTTTTATCCGGAGAAAAAAGCTTAGAGGAAGTTATGGGAAGTAGTACTTTACAATCAATTTTAATAGCATTAATCGTAGGATATCTTTATTCTAAGCTTAATAATTTAAAATATCTGATAGCTACAAATGAAATTGGATTTAAATTTGCACCAAGAAGTTGGAGAAATCTGGATATTGCAATTTTTGAAAAAGATAAAATCATAAAAGAAGGAATAGATAATAAATATGCAAAAACTCCTCCGGAAGTTGTAATAGAGATAGATACAAAAGCAGATTTGAGAAAGTATGGAGACTTTATGAACTATGCAAGGGAAAAAACACAAGATTTATTAAATGCCGGTGTAAAAAAAGTTATTTGGTTTACAACCTTTGATAAAAAGGTTATGGTAGCAGAAAAAGGGAGAAGATGGTTTATAACGGATTGGAATGATACTATTGAAGTTATAGATAATATAAAGCTAAATTTAGATGAACTTTTAAAAGAAGAAGGAATAAAATATTAATGAGAATACAAAAAAATTCCGGAGAATTAAGATGGCTACAATAAAAGAAAGGGTAGACAGGCTTGAGAAATTGATGGCAGAACTCATAAAAGCACAACAAAGAACCGAACTTGAATTGGAAAGATTATCCAAAGAAATGATAGAATTTAAAGAAGAAAACAGAAAGCAAAATAAAGAAATGAATAAAAGATGGGGTGAATTAGCTAATAAACTCGGAACAATTGTTGAAGACATTGTAGCTCCGGCTGTTTCTCCGGTTATAAAACAATACTTTAATTGTGAAATAGATGATTTACAGGTTAACAGAAAGAAAAAGGATATAAAAACCGGATTAAAAGATGAATTTGATGTTATAGCAGTTAGTGATGATTGTAAAACTGTGTTCTTAGTAGAAGTTAAATCTACGCCGAAAATTGATTATATAAACGAGTTTAAGGATAAGAAAATAGATAGATTTTTGGCTTTATTTCCAGAGTATAGGGAATATAAACTGATTCCTATTTTTGCAAGTTTGAGATTGGAAGAAGATATAATAAATTATCTAACAAAACAAAAAATATATGCAATGGCTTATAAAGAATGGGAATATATGGATATCCTTAATTTTGATAAGATAGATAATTAAAAATACAGGAGAATAAAGATGGCTACAATAAAAGAAAGGGTAGACAAACTTGAAAAATTGATGGCAGAGCTTATAAAGGCACAACATAGAACTGAACTTGAGTTAGAAAGATTGTCAAGAGAAATGAGAGAATTTAAAGATGAAGTAAGAAATGAAATGAAAGAGTTTAAGAATGAAATGAGAAGGGATATGAAAGAATTCAAAGAAGAAACGAACAAAAGATGGGGTGAATTAGCTAATAAACTTGGAACAATTGTAGAGGATATCATAGCTCCGGCTGTTTCTCCTGTTGTAAAACACTATTTTAATTGTGAAATAAATGATTTACAGGTTAACAGAAAGAAAAAGGACATAAAAACCGGATTAAAAGATGAATTTGACGTTATAGCAGTTAGTGATGATTGTAAAACTGTGTTCTTAGTAGAAGTTAAATCTACGCCGAAAATTGATTATATAAATGAGTTTAAAGATAAAAAAATAGATAGATTTTTGGCTTTGTTTCCAGAGTATAGGGAATATAAACTAATTCCCATCTTCGCGAGTTTGAGATTGGAAGAAGATATAATAAATTATCTAACAAAGCAAAAAATATACGCAATGGCTTACAAAGAGTGGGAATATATGGATATTCTTAATTTTGATAAAATAGATAAAAACAATTAAGGAAATCAACATAAGTAATAGTTTTGAATTGATTTAAAAAGCAGGATTATAAATTGGTTTTTATGAATTCTAATAAACTTTTCATAGCTTTTAAGTGATTTTTAAGCCGGCTATAAAGTCCCTCTGCCAATGCTTCATCATAAGTGTGAACGCTTAGATTCCTGTCTTCTAATATGGAGAGCCATTCATCTTCATCTTGGATAATTCCAATTGAAAAAGCTTCTTTAAAACAATTTCTCGGTGACCTGCAAATAATTCCTTCTTCTGTAAGAAAATCTTTCAATGTTTTCCAACACAGCTCAAAACATAGTTCAAATCTTTTTATAGCACTATCTCTTACAACATCATTTTCTTCTAAATTTAAAACTTCTTCAAATTTTTGTAAACATTTTTCAAATTCTGTCAATCTGTTTTCCAAACTCATAAATTAAAACTCCTTCTTCTTTAACGGTTTCTCTTATATTTGTTGAAGCTTTATTCAGATATATAAAATCTATTTTCCTAAGAGTAGGGATATCATTTAATTTTTTTCTTAATTTTATAATATCTTTTTCATTTAAAGTTTCTTTTGTTTCAAGGGCTATATCAATATCTGAAAAATATGTTGCTTTTCCGGTAGCAAAAGAACCAAAAATATAAACTCTAAAAGGAATATTTATACTTTCTTTAAAAATATCTATGATTTTTTCAATGAGTTTTCCTATTTTATCATCTTTATAAGATAAAGTTTTAATTTTTTTCATTTTTAAATAACATTTTGGATTATTATGCATATAATATATTTTACACTAAATAATTGCTTTATCTAAAAACTTTTTTGTTAAAATATATATGTGTGAGAAAAGCTAAAAAATAACTCCGGAGAATTGAGATGGCTACAATAAAAGAAAGGGTAGATAGGCTTGAGAAATTAATGGCAGAACTTATAAAAACACAACAGAAGACTGAGCTTGAATTACAAAGATTGTCCATCGAATTGCAAAGATTATCTATAGAGTTGCAAAGATTGACTATAGAATTGCAAAGATTATCCAAAGAAATGATAGAATTTAAAGAAGAAAACAGAAAGCAAAATAAAGATATGAATAAAAAATGGGGTGAGTTAGCAAATAAACTCGGAACAATTGTTGAAGACATTATAGCTCCGGCTGTTTCTCCGGTTATAAAACAATATTTTAATTGTGAAGTAAATGATTTACAGGTTAATAGAAAGAAAAAGGACATAAAAACCGGATTAAAAGATGAGTTTGATGTTATAGCAGTTAGTGATGATTGTAAAACTGTGTTCTTAGTAGAAGTTAAATCTACACCAAAAATTGATTATATAAATGAGTTTAAGGACAAGAAAATAGATAGATTTTTAACTTTATTTCCGGAATACAGGGAATATAAACTCATTCCCATCTTTGCAAGCTTGAGATTGGAAGAAGATATAGTAAATTATCTAACAAAGCAAAAAATATACGCAATGGCTTATAAAGAATGGGAATATATGGATATCCTTAATTTTGATAAGATAGATAAAAACAATTAAGGAGGAGCTTAATTGAATATTGAAGATTTTCAAAAAAATGAGAAAATATGTGTTGTAGGGCTCGGGTATGTAGGATTGCCTTTGGCAGTTTTATTTAATGAAAAATATAATGTGATTGGATTTGATATAAATCCAAAAAGAATAGAAGAGCTAAAACAAGGATATGATAGAACAAGAGAAGTAGAACCGGAAAAATTAAAAAATTGCAGTATAGAATTTACAACTAATCCGGAAAAGATTTCAGAAGCAAAAGTTATAATAATAACAGTTCCAACACCTATTGATGAGCATAATATACCGGATTTAAGACCTGTTAAATCTGCAACAAAGACTGTAGGGAAATATATGCAAAAAGGCTCAATAATTGTTTATGAATCTACCGTATATCCGGGGCTTACCGAAGAAGAATGTGTCCCGATATTAGAGCAAGAAAGTGGTTTAAAATGGAAGGTTGATTTTAATGTAGGATATTCTCCTGAAAGGGTTAATCCGGGGGATAAACTTCACACGATAGATAAAATAATAAAAGTAGTTGCCGGAGATACACCGGAGATTACAGAATTTTTATCTAAATTATACGGAAGTGTTATAACAGCCGGAATACATAAAGCACCTAATATAAAAACAGCAGAAGCAGCAAAAGTAATAGAAAACACCCAGAGAGATTTAAATATAGCCCTTATGAATGAACTTTCTATTATATTTAACAAAATGGGAATAGATACAAAAGAAGTCCTTGAAGCCGCATCAACAAAATGGAACTTTTTAAGATTTGAACCGGGGCTTGTTGGGGGACATTGTCAAACCGGAAATGAATATATATTTGTAAAACACGGAAATAAAATAAAAACATATAGTTTTGAAGAATTAAATAAAAATATACACTCCAAAGATATAAATTATATGGGAACAACTTTTAGATTTCCAAAAGAAGAGATAAATTTACTTAGCTTTGACCCATTTACAGAAAGTTTTACATTCCAAAAGGCAAATGTTTTTACCAAAAGAAGATATAGCAAATTTATAAAAATTAAAACATCTACAGGAGATGAGCTTACTTTTTCGGATAAACACCCGATGATAGTTAAAGAAAATGAGCAATATAATATAAAACTTGCAAATCAGCTAAAAATAGGAGACAAAATTCCTGTAATATCAAAACTTCCTACAATATACAAAGATATAGAAATTAACCTTATAGATATTCTAAAAGATGAAAAAGATATAAAAATAAAATTAAAAAATGGCTCATGGAAAGATTATAAACAATTTATCAACAAAAAATACTTAGGAGTAAAAGTTTCTAATTATCTATATTGGGATTATTTACCGATAGATAAATATCTTTTAATTAGAGATAAACTAAATTTAGATGAAAAACAGCTTTATATTGCAACCGGCAAAGGCAATTCATTTTCAAAAATTCCGGCAGTAATAAAGATAGATGAAGATTTTGCGAGATTAATAGGATATTATCTATCAGAAGGCTGTATAACAAAAGATAAAAGTTATAAAATTAGATTTACCATAAATAAAGAAGAAAAAGAGTTAGAGCAAGATTTAAAGAATATACTTGAAAAGTTTGAAATAAAATATTCGGTATATGATGATAAGAAATTTAAAGCAAGAACAATAAAAATATCAAATAAACCGCTTGTAAAACTTTTTGAGTATTTAGAACTTGGAAAAAATAGTTATGATGCAAATATTCCTGATACAATAATGTTTAATCAGGATAATATAAGATTAGAAGTTTTAAAAGGAATATTTAGGGGAGATGCTGGATTTAGCTATCCGAGAAAGATTTCTTATTATTCTGCTTCTGAAAAATTATTCCAGCAGGTTGTATTATTATTAAAACATTTTGATATTATGCCTTTCATACAAAAAAGAAAAGGATTATTAGAAATAAATGCAGTAAGAGATTTATTAAAATGCAAAGATTTCTTCTTAGATGAAAAGAAAAAGAAAATAGAAAATGCAATAAAAAGAACAAAGAGATATTATGATTCAAGAAATTATGAAAAATCAGATGGACTTATAATCGTAAAGGTTAAAGAGATTGAATATTTTGAAAAAGAACAAGAGATATATTCGGTAGAAGTAGATAAGATACATAATTATGTTACAACAAATGGAATAATAACCCATAACTGTATCGGAGTAGACCCATATTATCTAACATTTAAAGCTCAAAGTATAGGATATCATCCGGAAGTTATACTTGCCGGAAGAAGAGTAAATGATTATATGGGAAAATATGTAGCAGAAAATACGGTTAAAAAATTAATAAAAGCAGAAAAAGCAGTAAAAGGAAGTAAAGTTTTAATCCTTGGCTTAACATTTAAGGAAAATATATCAGATATAAGAAATACAAAAGTGATAGATATATATAATGAACTAAAAGAATATGGCATAAATGTATATATCCACGACCCGTTTGCTTATCCGGAAGAGGTAAAAGAAGAATACGGCGTAGAACTTCTTCAAAATATAGAAGAGAAAGCACCTTATGATGCCATCATAGTAGCAGTAAAACATAAACCATTTATAGAAGAGATTGATTTCAAAAAATATAAAGAGCTGATGGGTAATAATCCGGTTTTAATAGATGTAAAAGGCTTATATAACAAAGAGAAAGCTATCAAAGAAGGATTTTTATATTGGAGGCTATAATAATGAAGAGATTTGCATTAATCGGAGCAGGGGGTTATATTGCACCAAGACATATGAAGGCAATCAAAGATACAGGAAATATTCTTGTAGCAGCTATGGATAGATGTGATAGTGTAGGAATTATTGATTCTTATTTTCCTGATGCTGATTTTTTTACAGAATTTGAAAGATTTGATAGACATATAGATAAACTTAAAAGAAAAGGAGAAAAGATAGATTATGTTTCTATCTGCTCACCTAACTATCTTCATGATGCTCATATAAGGTGGGCTTTGAGAAGTGGAGCAGATGCTATATGTGAAAAACCTCTTGTTTTAAATCCATGGAATTTAGATGGACTTGAAGAAATAGAGAAAGAAACCGGAAAAAAAGTTTATAACATACTTCAACTAAGAGTTCATCCTTCTATAATTGCTCTTAGAGAAAAGATTCAAAAAGAGTATCAGCAAAAAGGTAAAAAATATAATGTGGATTTATCATATATAACTTCAAGAGGAAAATGGTATTTTATCTCATGGAAAGGTGTATTGGAAAAATCTGGTGGAGTAGCAACAAATATAGGAATCCATTTTTTTGATATGCTTATATGGATATTTGGAGATGTAAAACATACAGAAGTTCATTATTCTGAACCATTGAAAAAAATGGCAGGATTTATTGAGCTTGAAAAGGCAAATGTAAGATGGTTTTTATCAGTAGATTATAATGATTTACCGGAACATATTAAACAAAAAGGGCAAAGAACTTACAGGTCTATAACATTTGATGGAGAGGAAATAGAATTTTCTGAAGGATTTACAGATTTACATACAGTTGTATATCAAGATATATTAAATGGTGGTGGTTTTGGAATTAATGATGCAAGGCCATCCATAGAGCTTGTGTATCAGATTAGAAATCTAAAGCCGGTTGGATTTAATGAAAGAGCACATCCATTAGCAGAGGAAAAGCTTGGATGAGGGCTAATAAATTCTTTAAAAAGGAAAGCAAACCATGAATAAAAAGAATACACCTAACCAATCAGAATCTATCACTAACCACTCAACTACTATCACTAATCACTACTTTGTGCACGAATCATCTTACGTAGATGAGCCTGTAGAAATAGGAAAAGGCACTAAAATATGGCATTTTTCTCATATTTTATCAAATACCAAAATAGGGGAAAATTGCATAATTGGGCAAAATTGCATGATAGGTCCGGATGTTAAGATAGGAGATGGCTGTAAGATACAAAATAATGTATCTATTTATAAAGGTGTAGAGCTTGAAGATTATGTATTTTGTGGTCCTTCCTGTGTCTTTACAAATGTCTTAACTCCAAGGGCTTTTATAGAAAGAAAACATGAATTTAAAAAAACATTGGTAAGAACCGGAGCTACAATAGGAGCAAATGCAACAATAGTTTGTGGAAATACAATAGGAAAATATGCAATGATAGGTGCCGGAGCAGTCGTTGTTTCAGATGTGGAAGATTATGCTTTATATACCGGAGTTCCGGCAAAAAGAACAGGTTGGGTTTGTAAGTGTGGTGTTGTGCTTGTGAATAAAAATAAGATAAAAGGTAATATAATAGAAAAAAAAGACAGCGAAATAAAAATCTCTTGTCCTAATTGCAGTAGCATATATATTTTAAATAATGATAAATTTTATCCGGTAGAGGAAAAGATATGAAAATCAAGGCTAAAAGAGTGAAGGAAGGATTTTTAATTCCTTTAGTAGATGAGTTAAAAGATAAAGAAGAAATATTAGTAGAAATAAAAGAAGAGGAATCTACAGAATTTTTAGATTTTTTGAAAAAAATATATGGAGATAAAGAAAACATATCAAAAATATCAGATGAAGAGGCTTTAGAAAATGCACTTAGGGAAAAATATGGATTATAATATACTTTGGAATACTAATATTATCTAAAATTTAGATACGTAAAGAAGAGGAATAAAATGAATAATTTAAAAGTTTTACCTATTGAATTAACAAAGTATTTTGAAATAAACAAGTTAAAAAAGCAATTTTCTGATTATGGTATATTTGAGATATTGAATCCGGAAGAGCTTGATGTTTTAGATTTTTATCCTGATTTGTTAGTAAAATATTTAAATGATATTTTTTTAATTCATTTTATTGATGAATATACAGATAAAAATAAATTATTCTTTTTGTCTACACTTTCTCTTGCTTTTAAGAAAAATTATCAAAAGAAATACAAAGGTAATGTGATTATTATTTTCTATGTAAAAAATCAATTAACTAAAGAACAAAGTGAAGTAATGATGCTTGCTGAAAAATCTTTTGATATGAGGGGAGAAATAGATGTAAGAGATTTGGAAGAGCTAAAAAATATAGAGAATTATCCAAATTATTTGGAACACAAAATCTGGCCTCAATATTATAAGTTTTCTTACTTTAAAGAAAAGTTGGAGGAAGAATGAAATATATTATTTTAGATACAAATATAGTGCTTGATTATTTCATAGAAGATAGATCTTTTCATAACAAAGTAAAAAATTTTTTAGAAAAAAATAAGGAAAAATTCAAATATTTAATTGTATCGTATCAATATGATACAATTTTTTATATATTAAGAAGGTTTTTAAAAGAAGCTAACATAAATCAAAAAATAGAAGAGTTTTTAAGAAATTATAAAATAAACATAATTTCTACAACCGGCAAAGATAATTTAAATTCAACTAAATATAAAGATATAGAAGATGGAATATTAATTTCTGTATGCGAAAGAATAGGTAAAGATTGTTTTATATTAACAAATGATATGTTATTAATTAAAGAATTTAATAGAGCAACAAATATAGATGGTTTCAATTTAGACATAGAAGAAAAACTGCCTTTGTTAAATTTAAAGCTTGAATATATAAGTTATGTTGAAGATTTAGAAAATGCAATCTTGAAAAACTGTATATCTGCAAACTACATTCTTGGTCCAGAAGTTAAAGAGCTTGAACAAAAAGTAGCAAGCTACATTGACACTAAATATGCCATAGGATGTTCTTCCGGCACAGATGCTTTAGTGTTGTCTTTAAGGGCTTTGGCTATAAAGAATAAAAATCAGGAATATTGGGATAAAGAAGATTTAATCATAACTACTCCTTTTACTTTTACTGCAACCGGAGATAGCATATTAAGAGCCGGTGCAACACCTTTATTTGTTGATATAGATTTAGACACTTACAATATAAATCCTGAGCTTGTGGAAAAGGCAATAAAGAAGTATGGAAAAAGAATAAAAGGTATAGTTCCGGTTCATCTTTATGGTCAACCTTGCAATATGGATGAGATAGTAAGAATTGCAAAAGAAAATGATTTATTTATAGTGGAAGATTGTGCTCAGAGCTTTGGTGCTAAGTGGGATGGAAAATATACCGGTTCTTTTGGAGATACCGGATGTTTTAGTTTCTTCCCTTCTAAGAATCTTGGTGGATTTGGCGATGGTGGAATGATAACCACAAATGATGAAAAGTTATATGAGTTAATCTCAATGCTTATAAAACATGGCGGTAAAGATAAATACAATGTAGACCATATAGGTTACAATGCAAGGCTTGATACTCTGCAGGCTGCTATCTTGCTTGCAAAAATGGAATATATAGATGAATTTACGGAAAGAAGAAGAAAGATAGCAAAATTTTATGATGAAAATCTACAAAATATAGATTGGATAATAACTCCAAAAGTCCTTGATAAAGCTTATCATGTATATCATCAATATACGATAAGAATAAAAGATAAAAACCGGGAAAAAGTTCAGAAAATGTTTATTGATAAAGGTATACAAACTATGGTGTACTATCCTGTACCACTTTATAAGATGAAAGTTTTTATAAACAACCGGATGGAAATTTTCGGGGATTTAAAAAACAGTGAAATCGCTTCACAAAGCGTATTAAGCCTACCGATTGAGCCACTGTATGGGGAAGAGGAAATAAAGAAAGTGATCGATAATTTGAAAATTATGGGTGAGAGGTGAGAGGTTAAACGTGAAACGTCTCACATTTCACGTTTTACGTTTCACGTTCCACGAGGAATGAGGTATGAAAACACATAAAGATTTAGATATTTGGAAAGAATCAATAGAATTAGTTAAGATGATATATGAAATAACAGCTAAGTTTCCAAAAGAAGAGATATATGGATTAACAGCACAAATTAGAAGGTGTGCAATTTCTGTGCCAAGTAATATAGCTGAAGGTGCTGCAAGAAATAGTAAAAAAGAGTTTATTCAGTTTTTGTATATTGCATTAGGTTCATTATCTGAGTTAGATACTCAACTTATAATCTCAAAATCTCTTGGCTATCTTAATAAAGAACATGAAAATTTATTTGAAATTATAGAGAAGATTAAAAGCAAAATATTAGGACTCATCAAATACTTGAGGAGTCAAAATGCCTAAGGACGTTTCACGTTCCAAGTTCCACGTTTCACGTTTCACGTCTGACGCCTCACGTTTACTACCAAAATCTGAATTTACCCGAAATGTTTTAACATTAATGACAGGTACAACTATAGCTCAGGCTATTCCCATAGCCATAAGCCCTATTCTTACAAGACTTTATACTCCGGAAGATTTTGGAGTATTTGCTTTGTTTATGGCTATTGTTTCTATATTTGGAACTATTGCAAATGGAAGATATGAACTTGCGATAATGCTTCCTAAAAAAGATGAGGACGCTATAAATATTTTTGCACTTGGATTTATCATAAATGTAGTTATTAGTTTAACACTATTAATTATAATTTTAATCTTTCATGATTATATTTTAAAACTCTTAAATAACAAAGAAATATCTCCTTGGTTATATTTTGTTCCTTTGACTGTTTTTTTGATGGGGATCTTTAATTTGCTAAATTATTTCAACAATAGAATGAAACAATATAAAGATTTAGCTAAAGCAAATGTTTATAAATCAATCGCAGGAGCAATAGCTCAACTTAGTTTAGGATTTTTAAAAGCCGGAGCATTAGGGCTTATAAGTGGGCAAATTATATCGCAAATGGTTTCAAATACTAAACTATTTATAAATGTTAAAAAATTGAACTTATTTAATCATGTCTATAAAATAAAAATTATAGCCAATGCAAAAAAATATAAAAAATTGCCTTTGTATAATTTACCAAATGCTATTTTAGATGGATTAAGAGAATCTATAATTAATATTTTAATAAATACTTTCTATTCCGTTGCTACATTGGGTCAATTCTCCTTAGGACGCAGAATGGTTCAGTTTCCAAGTTCTCTAATAGGTAGTTCTATTTCACAAGTTTTTTTTCAAAAAATTTCTAATGCGAAAGAAAGTGAATTGTATAATATAGTAAAAAACTTTATATTAAAAACAATTTTATTTTTTTCTCCCATATTTTTGATAATTTATATATTTGCACCTTTTATTTTTAGTATAGTATTTGGTGAAAAATGGAAATTAGCTGGACAGATAGCTTCTTTTATGACTCCTTGGATTTTTTTAAATTTTATAACTTCTCCTCTTTCTACAATTTTTATCCGATTAAATCTTCAAGAAATTTTACTGATATTTGCAGTTTTTTACAATATTTTACCTATTTTGACATTTTTCTTTCTAAAAACATACGATTTTTTATTTGTAATTAAGATGTTAAGTTTAGGTATGAGTTTTTTGTTGTTTATTTTTATTATAATTGTGTTAATTATAACAAAATCAAAAGAGGTATTAAAATGAAAACAATAGTCCTTTTTACAAATTCTTATCCTTATTCGCAATTTGGAGAATATCCATTTGTAGAACCAGAGCTAAAAATTCTTTCCAAATATTTTAAAATAATTATATTTCCTTTAGGAAAGGAAACGGAGAAAAAAAGGAATTTAGTGTCGCAATTAAACAATGTATTTTTATATGATAATGATTTTAAATTTAATAAATATAAAGAATTATTTTTCAATGCTATAAAAGTTGATAAATTCTTTTTCCAAGAATTAACCAATATAAAAAATAAAAATCACTTAAAAAGTTTAATAGCTTATCATACAAAATCAAAATGGATAGAAAAAATAATAGAATCAAAGCTAAAGTCAGGTGAATGGAACCGTGAATATCTTTATTATACATATTGGTTTGACTTTGCAACAACAGCTTTGCTGAATTTAAAAGAGAAATTTAATTTAAAAGTTATAACAAGGGTTCATAGATATGATTTGTATGAGGAAGTTCGAAGAAATGGATATATTCCTTTTAGAAAAACAGATATAAAAAAAATAGATAAAGTATTTACAGTTTCAATGCAAGGATTTAATTATTTAAAAAATAAATATAAGACCGAAAATATCATAAATAGTTATTTGGGAATAGAAGATCGTAATGTTGAAAATCCATTAAATACTTCCAATGCAATAAAAATTGTATCTTGTTCTCTCATGGTTCCTGTTAAAAGAATTAACTTAATAATAGAATATTTATCTAAATATTCCAAAGAGTTTAATATAAAAATAGAATGGCATCATATTGGCTCCGGAATTTTAGAAGAAAACTTAAAATTATTATCTGAAAAATTAAAACATAGGTTATTTGAAATTCATTTTGTTGGATATCTTGAAAATAATGAAATTTTTAATTATTACAAAAATAATCCTTTTGATTATTTTATTACTTTAACTAAAAGCGAGGGGGGAGTGCCTGTTAGTTTAATGGAAGCATGTAGTGTAGGACTTCCGATTATTGCAACTAATGTGGGTGGAATTGGTGAAATTGTTGAAAATGAAAAGAATGGCTTTTTATTATCTTCAAATCCTTCATATGAAGAGTTTAAAGAAGTATTTAAAAAAGCAATTTTACTAAAAAGTAATATTGAAGAGTATATTAAATTTAGGAAAAATTCTCGTGATATTTTCTTAGAAAAATTTAGTGCAGATAGAAATTATGAAAAATTCGCAAAATATTTAGAAGAGATATTATCTAATAAAGATTTTAAAGGGAGTAACCAATGAAAATCCTAACCGTTCTTGGAGCAAGACCACAATTTATAAAAGCCGGTGCAGTGAGTAGAGCTATTAAGCAGTTTAATAGTGGAAAAGAGATAGTGGATAGTGGAAAAGTGACAGTGGATAGTGATAGTGAAGGAGAAAATAAAAAACTATCACTAAACACTATCACTAATGCTAACACTATCACTGAAATTATAGTTCATACCGGACAACATTATGATTACAATATGAGTGATGTATTTTTTGAGGAACTTGATTTACCAAAGCCGGATTATTATCTTGGGATTGGTGGGAAATCTCATGGAGCAATGACAGGTGAGATGATTATAAAACTTGAAGAAGTAATGCTAAAAGAAAAACCGGATGTGGTGCTTGTTTATGGTGATACAAACTCAACATTAGCCGGAGCTATTGCAGCAAGCAAGCTACATATTCCCATTGCCCATGTAGAAGCAGGGCTCAGAAGTTTTAATATGAAAATGCCGGAAGAAATAAATAGAGTTTTAACAGATAGAGTAAGTAAATGGCTATTTTGTCCAACAGATACTGCTGTTGAAAATCTAAAAAAAGAAGGCTTTCCTTTTAAACTATCCACTAACAACTATCAACTAATCTCTAACGTTGGCGATGTAATGTATGATGTAGCCCTTTATTATAAACAGTTCGCAAAAAAACCACTCTCACTCTTTACTATCCACTATCACTCTCCACTCTCCACTATCACTAATCACTTTATCCTTTGCACTATCCACAGAGAAGAAAATACTGATAATATAGAAAGATTGAAAAATATTTTTGAAGCAATTGAAGAAATATCTAAAGAAATACCTGTAATTTTACCACTTCATCCAAGAACAAAAAAGATAATAGAAAATAACAACATAAACCCAAAAAATGTTATAACAATAGAGCCTGTTAGTTATTTAGAGATGATTTGGCTTTTAGATAACTGCAAAATGGTTATGACAGATAGCGGAGGACTTCAAAAAGAGGCTTATTTTTTCAAAAAACCATGCATAACATTAAGAGATGAAACAGAGTGGGTAGAGTTGGTTGAGATAGGAGCAAATATCTTAGCGGGAGCAGAGAAAGAAAAAATCTTAGGAGCTTATAGAAAATTTACAAATAACCTACCACTAACCACTAACCACTATCCACTAAATTTATATGGTGATGGTAGGGCAAGTGGGAAAATAGTGGGGGAGTTGATAAATGAATAAGAAAAACATATTAATTATAACTCATTATTTCCCACCAATGAATGCCATAGGTTCTTTACGACCTTATAGTTGGGCAAAATATTGGTCAAGGATGGGACATGATGTAACAGTTCTTACTACAAAAAAAATAAAGAGGTCAAATGATTTAAATTTTGATATAAGTGAATTTAAGGTTATTGAAGTTGAAAATATATTTCGTGATAATATTAAAAATAAAATTGGATACCAAAATGACAAGCATATTATTAATAAGAATCATAAAATAACAAATTTAATTTTAATTAAATTAAAAACATTTTTTGATTCCAGAGGTATAATATCTTTTGATGCAAGATTTCCAAACTTATTTGATTTTTGGGTAAAAGATGCTTTAAATGTCATTAAAAATGAAAAATTTGATATAGTAGTTTCAACATATCCTCCTTATGCAAATCATTTAATTGCTCTACGTTACAAAAAATTTAATTCCTCTTGTTTTTGGGTAGCAGACTATAGAGATTTATGGACCCAAAGTCATATGTTTAAAGGTTTGTTTCCATTTAGACTCCTTGAAGAATATCTTGAAAGAAAAATAAACACTACTGCAAATTTAATCACAACTGTAAGTGAACCACTTGCAAATCAATTAAAAGAAAAGTATGGTATTTCAAATGTTGAAATAATAGAGAATGGATTCGATCTGGAAGACGTTAAAAATACACCGGCTGAAAAAATTTGGGGAGATAATAAAGTTAGATTGGTTTATACTGGTTCACTAGATACAAAAACACGAGATCCATCACCTTTATTTGAAGCAATCCGACAAATATATAATTCCAATTATAAGCATTTGCTAAATAATTTAGAGGTAATATTTATTGGAGGAGGAAAAGACAACTTAGATAAGCTTATTTTAAAATATAATGTTTCAAAATGGGTCAAGCATCTTGGCTTTTTAAAAAGAGAAGATTCTTTAAGAATGCAAAGAGATGCTCACGTAGTTTTATTTTTAGAGTTTGAAGCAGAAAATGTTGATGGAATACTTACTGGTAAATTGTTTGAATATCTTTTTTCCGGAACTCAAATATGGGGGATAGGAGTTACAAATAAATCAGCACCAGGACGATTAATAGAAGAAAGTGGACACGGCATCAATTTTGGAAAAGATGTGAATAAAATAAAGGAACACTTAATAAATTTATTGAAAAGCAAGGAAAAACCAAAATTTGATATAAATATAAAATTATTGGAAAAATATACGAGAGAATATCAAGCAAAAAAACTTTTAGAACTTATAGGTAAATATAGAAAAAATTATATAAATCATAGTGAGTTATAAATTAGGTGTTAGTATGAGTGTTATTGATAAAACTAGAATATCCTGTGTCATTCATACATATAATTCTGAAAAATATTTGATAGAGTGTTTAGAAAGTGTTAAATGGTGCGATGAGATTGTTATTGTTGATATGTATAGTACAGATAAAACGCTCGAAATAGCAAAAGAGTATAATTGCAATGTTTATATGCATGAAAATGTTGGATACGCCGATCCTGCAAGAGCATTTGGTTTATCTAAATGTTCAAATGATTGGATATTGGCATTGGATTCTGATGAGATTGTAATGCCTAAATTAAAAGATGAGTTAATAAATATAGCTAAATATGACAAATATGATGTTGTAAAAATTTCTAGAAGAAATTTTTTCTTTGGGAGAGAAATTTTAGGGGCTGGTTGGAGTTATAAAGATGATATTATTCCAAGATTTTTTAAAAAAGGATTTATGACTTATACAAATGAAGTTCATAATTTTACAAAAATATCACCCAACGCGAGGATTGGTTATATTGTAGATAAAGAGAAATCAATAATTCATTTTAATTATGATAGCGTATCGCAATTTATTAATAAATTAAATAGATACACTGATTTTGAAGTAAACTCTACTAAATATAATTATAAAGGAAAACCTGCATTAAAAATAATTTATCATTTTTTTAGAGAAGTTTTGGGAAGATTTATTTACAAAAAAGGTTATAAAGATGGATGGGTTGGGTTGTATTTATCTTTAGCAATGGCTTTTTATAGGGCTAGTGCAATAGCAAAGTCAAATTTACCAACAGAAAAAAAAGTAATTGATGAATATAAGAAGGTAGCAAATGAATTTCTTAAATGTTAAGAAAGAAACTTTACTAAAATTAAATTTATTAATTTATTCTCTTTTACCGGCTTTTGCAAAATTAATGGAAAATAAGATTTTACTTGGTACATATATTTTTTTTCTTATTTTCATGATTTTTTTATATTATCCAAATAAAAATAAATTCAAATTTTATTTAAATGATATACCTTTTCTAATATTCTTTTTTTATATTATAATACTCACTTTTTTTAGTTTATTTGTTTTTAATACTTTAAGAATAGTAGATTTACCTATTGCTTTAGTAATGGATATTATTCCTATAATAGGTTTTTTTTATAGCAGAATTATTCCTGTTGAAGCTTTTGTAGAAGCTATCATATTTATAGGAATAATTCATGGAATATTAGGAATATTTATGTATTTTTATATGTTTTACCCCTCATTTATAAGTGAAATAATTTTTAAAATAATTGAAGGAACAATGGCTTTTAGGATGTCTTCCGTTTCTGGATCTTTAGGGTTGGCATCATTAATGATAATTGCTGTTTCTTATAGCTTGGGAATATTTTTATATAAAAGAAGTTTTAAACTTTTAATGATAATTTTTCTTTTATCTTTTGTAGGATTTATGACTATGCAAAGAAGTTTTTGGATTTCATTTTTAGTTTTAGTTATTTTAGTTATATTTAAAAGAAATTTTAATATAAAACTTATATTATCTTTTTTTACATTTAGTATTATTTTTATGCTTCTTAGTATAGTTTTTATTCAATTATTTTATGTATACATTAGTCCTGAAATTATATCTTTTTTCGTAGAGAGGATTAATTCTTTATTGTATTTTAGCAGTCAAAATGCAATAAATGAAAGAAGTGATCAATGGATTGCTGGATTATATAACTTTTTAAGTTTGCCTTCTGGATTGGGTTTAGGCACAGTTGGGCAGTCTGTTAGATACTATGAGAATTTAGCTCATAATTTTATGCCTGTATTTGATGGAGATTATTTTAGAATTTTAAGTGAAACCGGAATAATTGGTTTTGTATTTTATATATATTTATTTATTAGACTGTTTACAATGTTTATAAATATATCAACTCTTAAACAATATAAATTTATAGTATTTATAGCCGTTATTGGTCTAAGTATAAATATGATTGGTTCTAATACAACAGAGTTTTTCTTTAATAATTTTTTGTATTGGATGAACATTGGATATTTGTTTAATAAAAATTTAACTTTTGAGGGCAATAAAACGTGATTTCTTTTATTTTAGTAAATTATAATACACTTAATTTAACTTATGAATCTATTAAGTCAATAATTGAATCTTTTGATGATAAAAATGAATACGAAATTATATTAGTTGACAATAATTCAAAAGATGGAAGTAAAGAATTTTTTCTAAATTTAGAAAAGAAACTAAATAATTTCAAATATATTTATTTAGAAGAGAATCTGGGTTTTGCTAAAGCAAATAATACAGGATTTAAATATTCAAAAGGAGAATATATATATATATTAAATCCAGATACATTATTGCACACAAAAAATATAAACCAGATTATAGACAATAAATTTGCTAAAGATGAAAAAATTGCAGTTATTGCTACAAAGGTGATTTATGGAGATGGCTCTTTGCAACCAAATGTTCAAAAATTTACTAATCTATTTACTGTAAGCTTACGCTTGTTAGAAATAGGAAAAATAGTTAGAAATAATAAATTTTTATTAAATATTTTTAAATACTTACCTTTCAAGCCTAAAGTTATTAATGTTTATTTGCAAAATTTTAATGAAGAAAGAAAAGAAAGTTTTATCGATTGGGCTAGTGGCTGTAGTTTAATTTTTAGAAGAGATATCTTTGAAAAACTTGGGGGCTTTGATGAGAAAATTTTTATGTACACAGAAGATGAGGAAATATGTTATAGAGTTCACAAGTTGGGATATAAAATTCTTTATACTCCGGATATTGTGATAACGCACTTTGTAGGAAAAAGTAGTAAAAATATAAACGATTTTATAGTAAAAACAAAAGTCAAAAGTGAATTCTACTATTTTAAAAAACATTTCCCAAAAAAAATTAACAGACTTAAATTTATATATAACATAGTTTCTTTTTTAGGATATCCATTTTCAAAGAGATTAAGAATAATAAGAAAAACTTTAAAGGAAATAACAGAATGAAAAAAACAATTCTTTTTCTCACATCCCGCCTTCCATATCCTCCAATAGGTGGAGATAGGCTTAAAAATTATTGGCTTTTGAAAATATTATCAAAGCATTTTAAAGTCCATCTTGTTTCTATTGCGGAAGAGGATATTCCTAAGCAATTTTACAATTGGGCAGATGAAATAGGAATTACTTATAAAATTTTTAGAAAACAAAAAAGAGATTTTTATTTTAATGCATTTAAAGGTTTATTCAATAATTTACCTTTGCAGGTTAATTATTATTATTTTAAAGATGTGCAGGAGTATATAGATTCTGTATATAAAGAATATGATTTACTTTTTGCAACATTAGTAAGAACATCTGCTTATGTTATTAATAAGGAGAAACCAAAAATTTTAGATATGGCAGATTCTATAGGCTTGAATTATGCTAAATCTAAAGAAAAAACAAAATCTATTTTTTGGAAATTGATTTACGGCATTGAATCTAAAAGATTAATAAATTATGAAAAGTTGTGCATAGAGAAATTTGACAAAACACTATTCTTTAACCAAGAAGAAGAAAAATATTTTAATAATCCAATGAAAACGATTTGGATACCACATGGTGTAAACGAAAATTTACTAAAATATAATAAAACAGATGAAACATGGAAAAATAGTATCGTGTTTTTTGGTAAAATGAACTATCAACCAAATATTGATGCAACTCTATGGTTTATAGAAAATGTTCTTCCTAAGATTAATAAAAATTTGCAATTTGTTGTAGTTGGAGCTTATCCGCCTGAAAGTTTAAAAAAATTAGAGAGCAAATATAAAAATCTAAAAATATTGGGCTATGTAGATGACCCTTATGTTATTTTAAAATCATCTCTTTGTATAGTTGCTCCAATGCAAACAGGTGGAGGAATTCAAAATAAAGTTCTTGAAAGCATGGCTCTTGGAACTATAAATATAGTATCTTCCTTAGCTGCAAAACCAATAGGAGCAA
The DNA here is from genome assembly GCF_900182795.1 of Venenivibrio stagnispumantis. Lineage (NCBI taxonomy): Bacteria > Pseudomonadati > Aquificota > Aquificia > Aquificales > Hydrogenothermaceae > Venenivibrio > Venenivibrio stagnispumantis. Next base: position 4,309 of record NZ_FXTX01000016.1, on the reverse strand, counting down.
AGCACGGTGAACATTTTTTTGTATGCGATAAACCAGACGAAATAGTAAAATTAATAAATTATATTTATCAAAATCCTGAAAAATACGAAATGATTAAGAAAAATGCAAGAGAATACATTAGAAACAATTTTACTTGGTCTATTTATGAAAAAAAACTTTTAAGAATTATTGAGGAGGTTCTCTCATGATTTTTCGCTCTCGTGCGCCTTTGAGACTTGGGCTTGCCGGTGGTGGGACAGATGTTAGCCCTTATTCAGACATATATGGCGGGGCTGTTTTGAATGCAACCATTAGTATGTTTGCTTATGCTACTATTGAGCCAAGAGATGATAATAAAATAGTATTTAATGCTATTGATAGAAATGAGAAAATTGAGATTAAATCGTCTGAATTTTTAGAGATAGATGACAATCTTGATTTGTTAAAAGGTATATATAATAGAATTGTAAAAGATTTTACTAAAAAACCCTTGGCTTTTGAGCTTTCCACTTATGTGGATGCTCCGGCTGGTTCTGGGCTTGGTAGCTCATCTACATTAGTGGTAGCTGTTATAGGTGCTTTTGCAGAGTGGCTTAAACTTCCTCTTGGGGAATATGATATAGCACATTTGGCTTTTGAAATAGAAAGAAAAGATTTAAACATGGCTGGTGGTAAGCAAGATCAATATGCTGCCACTTTTGGAGGATTTAATTTTATGGAGTTTTATGAAAATGATAAAGTTATAGTAAATCCATTAAGAATAAAATCCGATATTATTAATGAACTTCAGTTTAATATTTTGCTTTATTATACCGGTACAAGTAGGCTATCATCCAAGATTATTGAAGCACAGGTAAAAAATGTTTATAAAAAAGAAGAAAAATCCGTAGAAGCTATGCACAAACTAAAAGAACAAGCTATAATGATGAAAGAAGCTATCTTAAAAGGAAAACTCGATGAGATTGGAGAGATACTTGATTATGGCTGGCAATATAAAAAACAGATGGCAGAAGGTATTACAAACTCTGTTATTGATGAAATTTATGAAACAGCAAAAAAAGCAGGGGCAACAGGCGGTAAAATATCAGGAGCGGGTGGCGGTGGTTTTATGATGTTTTATTGTCCTAAAAATACAAGGTATAAAGTTATAGAATCTTTACAGCCTTTTGGTGGTGAATTTAGAAGATTTCAATTTACAAAATATGGATTAGAAAGTTGGAGGGTTTAAAGATGTTTAATGAAGACATAAGAGAATCTATATTAGAGTCTATTTCAGTAAAAGAAAAAATGCTTAAGAATGAAGAGCTTCTTTCTACTATTTCCAAAGTTTCAGAAGAGATTATAAATGCCTTTAAAAACGATAAAAAAGTATTAATTTGTGGTAATGGTGGAAGTGCAGCAGATGCCCAGCATATAGCAGCAGAGCTTTCAGGAAGATTTTATTTTGACAGAGAGCCTCTTTTTGCAGAAGCCCTTCATGTAAACACATCCTATATTACAGCTGTAGCAAATGATTATTCTTATGATGAAGTATATGCGAGACTTGTAAAAGCAAAAGGTAGAAAAGGAGATATATTAATAGGCATATCTACATCCGTCAATTCAAAAAATATCTTAAAGGCCATAGAAATTGCAAATGATATCGGTGTGATAACAATAGGTATGACCGGAGAAAGTGGTGGAAAAATGAAAGAGATATGTAGATATTTAATTAATGTTCCTTCAAGAGATACTCCGAGAATTCAAGAAGCTCATATAACCATAGGGCATATTATATGTGAAATAGTAGAAAGGGAGCTTTTTAATGGTTAAAGAAGCTATAATACTTGCCGGTGGTTTAGGCACAAGATTGCAAAGTGTTGTAAAAGACTTACCAAAACCAATGGCTGATATAAATAAAAAACCTTTTTTAGAGTATTTATTTAATTATTTGAATTATTTTAAAATAAAAAAAATAATTTTGGCGGTAGGATATAAAAAAGATATTATAAAAGAATATTTTGGAAACAAATATAAAGATATAGCAATAGTTTACTCTGAAGAAAAAGAACTTCTTGGAACAGGCGGGGCTATAAAACAAGCTATTGAGTTTTGCGAAGAACAGGAAATTTTAATACTAAATGGAGATACATTTTTTGATATAGATTTAAATAAGTTTTATGATTTTCATATAAGTAAACATTCAAAATTAAGTTTGGCTTTAAAACTTATGAAAAATTTTGATAGATATGGAGCAATAGAGATTGATGAAAACAAAAAAATAGTAGCTTTTTTAGAAAAGGCTTATAAACAAGAAGGTTTTATAAATGGTGGGGTATATCTTTTAAATAAAAATTTCTTTATGTCGTTGAATTTTCATGAAAAATTTTCTTTTGAAAAAGAGTTTATGGAAAAATATTATAAAGTTTATGATTTTTATGGATTTCCATTTGATAATTATTTTATAGATATAGGAATTCCGGAAGATTATGAAAAAGCAAAGAGAGATTTTGAAAACTTTAAATATAGATAAAACTTGGACATTATTTTTGGATAGAGATGGTGTTATTAATAGAAAAATTGATGGTGATTATGTAAGGAATTGGCAACAATTTGAGTTTTTACCAAAGGTTTTAGAAGCTTTAGAGATACTAAATAACATATTCGGCAAGATAATAATAGTAACAAATCAAAGGGGTATTGGTAGAGGCTTAATGACAGAAAAAGATTTATTAGATATACATTCAAATGTGTTAAATATCTTATCAGATAAAAAGATTAAAATAGATAAAATATACTATTGTCCACATGATTACGAGAAAGAAGATTGTATTTGTAGGAAACCTAAAATAGGTATGGCGTTGCAGGCAAAAAAAGATTTTCCAGATATAGATTTTAAAAAATCTATAATGGTGGGAGACTCTATCTCAGATATAGAATTTGGTAATAATGCCAGTATGATAAGTATATTAATAGATGAATCTAATTCGGATATTAAATCATTATATGAATTTGCAATTTTAATAAAAAATAAAACTTAGGGGAGAGATAATGAAACATTTTTTAATATCTTTTATCATAAGCTTTATAATAAATTTTTTGATTATAAAACTGGCGAAAAGAATAAATAAACTTATTACTGACCATCTTCATCATGGGCCTCAGAAGTTTCATGTTAGGCCTACTCCAAGACTTGGGGGAGTGGGAATATATTTGGCATTTTTATTTATGAGTTTATATGGTTTTGCTTTCAATTTGGAAACTAAATATAGCTTTATTATGCTTATTGTTAGCTCATTTTTGGTATTTTTATCCGGTATATTGGAAGATATTACAAAAAGCTTACAACCAAAAATAAGGCTTATATTTATGGCTATAGGTGCAGGTTTAGCTTATTTTCTATTAGATACAAAGATTATAAGACTTGATATTCCGTATATTGATATAATTATTGCAATTCCTATTATATCCTTTATATTTACAATCTTTGCGATAGTTGGACTGACAAATGCTATAAATATAATAGATGGTTTTAATGGGCTTGCCGGTGGTGTTAGTATAATGATTTTCTTAGCAATTGCTTATATTGCTTATCAAACCAATGACCAGTTTGTTTTACTTGCTTCATTTGTGATGATTGGGGCAATACTTGGATTTTTTGTATTTAACTATCCTTATGGGCTTATATTTCTCGGAGATGGTGGGGCATATTTTATAGGTTTTGTTATGGCTGTACTTTCTATCTTACTTGTTAAAAATCATAACCAAGTCTCTGCATGGTTTCCGGTTATGGTTGCAATATATCCTATTTATGAAACGCTATTTTCTATATATAGAAGAAAATTTTTAAAGAAAACATATTCTATGGCTCCGGATAGCATGCATCTTCATTCTATATTTTATAAAACCATAGTAAAGAAACTCTTAGGAACTCATAATCCTATTTATAGAAATCCGGCTACATCTCCTCTTGTTTGGGGATTAAATTCTCTTGGAATAATACCGGCGGTTTTTTTCTATAATAATACACCTATTTTAATAATATCTGTTTTGATTTTCATCTTTATATACACTAAAATATATTTTTCAATAATAAAATCAAAATTACCTAAAAATATTTAAACTAAAAATAAAAATAAGAGGTTAAAAATATGAAGTCAATAATACTTGCAGGTGGAAGTGGGACAAGGCTATTCCCTTTATCAAGACAAAAATTTCCAAAACAGTTTTTAAAATTTGCAGATAATGAAACATTGCTTCAAAAAACCGTTAATAGAAATTTAAAAGCAGTTAAAAATCCAGAAAATATTGTTATAATCACAAATAATGATTATCAATTCCATGTGAAAAA
>NZ_FXTX01000015.1 GCF_900182795.1 Venenivibrio stagnispumantis | reverse complement strand
TTGAACACATTTTCTATGGAAAAGTTAAAAAATCTTACATTTTTCCCTTATATTAAAAATGCTTTATTGGGGTAATTTTATAATGGTTTTGGTATAAGATAATTACTTCCATTCTTATCACCTATAAAGGTTTTTAATTTTATTAAATCACAAAGTTAGTAATTACTAATTTAAAGAATATTTCTTTGATAAAAGCCATTTTCCTCAGAAAGAATACCTTTTAGTGTTAGCATAAATAAAATCTGCATAACTTCTTCATAAGGAATTTCTGCCTTTTGGACTATCTCTTCAATATGCATAGGATTTTTTATAATATCTAAAATCTTTTTCTCTTTATCTGATAAATCGGTAAAATCAATATTCTTATAACCGGAAAATAAAAATGGTATATGCTCTTTGAAATCCTTCGGAGATAATAATATAGAAGCACCTTCTTTAATAAGCTCATTATTTCCAACAGATGAAGGATTATTAATATTAGCCGGAACTGTTAAAACTACTCTTCCATAATCATTTGCATATCCAGCAGTTATTAAACTCCCTGATTTAGAAGGAGCTTCTACTACAAAAACAGCCATAGATAAACCTGCAATTAATCTATTTCTTTGAGGAAATGTATATTTAGTTGGTTTTGTTCCAAGTGGAAATTCGGATATAACTGCTCCATTTTCAATAATTTTAAAAAAGAGATTTCTATTTTCCGGAGGAAATATAATATCTAAACCATTACCGAGAACTGCAGTAGTAAAACCTCCATTTTCAATACAAACTTTATGGGCTATCGTATCTATACCGGTAGCCATTCCTGAAACTATATTGATACCATTTTCTGCAAGATATTTACAAAAATGTTCTGCCACAAATTTGCCATATTGGGAATATTTTCTTGTTCCTACTACTGCTACTGCATTTTCCGGAATAGGCAATATGCCTTTATGATATATATATAAAGGAGCATCCGGTATCTCTTTTAAATTTCTCGGATATCTATCATCGGTAATAGGAATAATATTTATTTTATTCTTATCTGCTTTTCCAACCTCTTTTTCAGCCTCTTCTTTCAACAACTTAAAATCAGAATTTATAATATTATCTGCTACTACTTTACCAAATTTATCTACTATCTCGTTATAAGAGCTTTCAAATAAATAAGTTATATTTTCATATTTTTGAATAATCTCTCTTGCCCTTATATTTCCAATGCCTTTAATCTTTGAAAGAATGATAAAATCTACAATATCCATAAAAAATATTATAAACTAAAATTTATGATAAAATAATATTTTCAGTTACTTTGAGGTAAAAAATCATGAGAGGCAAAATATTAATTGAGGCACTACTAAAAAATTATTTTTCAGATGAGGAAATAGACCGGATAAATCATTTTAAAGTAGATGAAGAAAAAATAAAGCATTTGGAAAAGATAATAGATAAAATATTAGAAAAGTATGCTAACAAAGTTAAAATAAAAGAAAATCTGAAAGAAAATATAAAAAATTTATTTATAAAAATAATGGTAAATCCTATAACTCCTGCATCTACAAGATTTGTTCATTTAACCGGTGGAAGATTTTTTTATGAAAAAATACCGGATATTTTTATAGCAAATTTATATAAAGATATAAAATACGAGCTATATTCTATTTTTAAAGATGAAAATCATTTATTTTTAAAAAAATTAGATTTTTATTTTCTTGTTTTAATGAAACATTATATAGATTTTATGATAAAAGATGAAATGTCTAAACTTAAATTTTCAGAGTACTCAAAAACATCAATAATAAATTCCTTAAAGGAAGCAAGAGATGAACATATAAAATTTACATCTTCTGTTATAAGGGATTTAATAGAAAAAGGGTACATTAAAAAGATAAATCCGGAAGAATGTTCATTTGGGAAATGGCTTTATTTGGAAGAAAAGAATATCTTAGGTGAAAATTTTAATTTAATAGAAGAGATGCATAATGATTTTCATAATAAAATAAATGCTTTGATAGATATAAAGAACAACACAGATAGTATTGATTTTTATCTTGCAATAAAAGATTTAAAACTGGATTCTCTACAGCTTATCAATACAATAGATAAAATAATATCTGATATATCTACAAAAATGATGATGTTAGACAGCCTTACAGAAATACTAAATAGAACATTTCTTAATATTATATTAGAAAAAGAAATAAAAAAAGCCCAAAGATATGCAATAGATTACTCTATCTTAATGCTTGATATAGATGATTTTAAAAAAATTAATGATACTTACGGACATCTTGTAGGTGATATAGTTTTAAAAGAGGTTGCAAAAGCTATAAAATCCATATTAAGAGAGTCGGATTATATATTTAGATATGGTGGTGAAGAAATTCTTATTTTACTTCCATATATTGATATAGAAAAAGCAAAAATTGTAGCAGAAAAAATTTTAAATAAAATAAGGGAAATAAATATTTCTTCTATTCCAAATCTAAAAATTACAGCAAGTATAGGTATTGCAAAATTAGAAAATTATGAAAATCCATGGCAAGATATAGATAAAGCTGACATAGCTTTATATCAGGCTAAAAGAGCAGGAAAAGATAGGTATATGGTTTATAATATATAATATGGAAAAAATTTTAAAATCTCCGGCAAAAATAAATTTGGGTTTATGGGTCATAAATAAAAGGATTGATGGGTATCACAATATATTTACTCTTATGCATACAATAGATTTATATGATAGGATTTATATAAAACCATCTGCTGTATTAAAAGTTAGCAGTAGCAATCCTTTTATAAAACAGGAAGACAATATTGTATATAAAACTATTAAATTGTTTGAAGATTACACAGATATAGAAGTTAATTATGATATTTATATTGAAAAAAATATACCGGTAGGAGCAGGTCTTGGTGGTGGTAGTTCCAATGCTGCTACAATACTTAAATTTTTAAATAAAGAGTATTCTTATCCTTTATCTGAAGAAAAAATGATAGAGATATTATCCAAGATTGGTTCTGATACCGTTTTCTTTTTAAAAGGTGGTTTTGCAGTAGTAGAAGGAAAAGGTGAAAAAGTAAATTATTTAGATATTTCTTTTGATAGAGATATATTTATCATCTACCCAAATATAAATGTTTCTACCAAAGAAATCTATAGCAGAGTAACCGACAGAGACTTGACAAAATATGAAGAGCTGGATATAATATTTAATCTGTTAAGGGATTTTGATAAATTAATTGATAATATCCAGAATAAGCTGGGAGATATAGCTGAGGAGCTTTATCCTCAGATAAAAGAAGTTAAGAATACATTAAATTATTTAGGATATAAAGCTTTTGTAACTGGCTCTGGAAGTGCTGTTGTGGCAATAGGACAGCCTTCTGAAAAGGTTGAAACAATTTGTAAATTAAAAAATTGGAAATTAATAAAAACAAAGCTCTCTAACACTGGGGAGTAGTTCAGCTGGCAGAACATCGGTCTTTGGAACCGAGTGTCGGAGGTTCGAGTCCTCCCTCCCCAGCTAATATCAAAACTTTTTTCTTAATCCGGAGGTTTCTCAAGTGGCTAAACATCTTAAAATTATCAGCGGAAATGCAAATCCATCTCTTTCTAAGGAAATTGCAGAATATCTTCAAGTGCCTTTAGTTGATACCTTAGTTACAAGATTTAGTGATGGAGAAGTAAGAGTTCAGATAAATGAAAATGTAAGAGGAGCAGATGTATTTGTAATTCAATCATTAACTTCTCCGGTAAATGATAATATAATGGAATTATTACTTTTATTAGATGCATTAAAACGTTCTTCTACCCATAGAATAACAGCCGTAATTCCTTACTTTGCTTATGCAAGACAGGATAGAAAAGATAAACCGAGAGTTCCTATAAGTGCAAAATTATTGGCAGATATAATTCAAAAAGCCGGTGCAAATAGGGTTTTAACGGTTGATTTACATTCTGCCCAAATACAAGGTTTTTTTGATTGTCCTGTTGATAATATTTATGCATTACCGGTAATTTATGAGTATATAAAAGCTAAAAATATAGAAGATTTAGTTATAGTATCTCCTGATGCAGGTGGTGTTGAAAGGGCAAGAATGCTTGCAAATAGACTCGGCTGTGGAATAGGTATTGTTTATAAAAAAAGACCTGCTCCTAATGTTGTAGAAACCTTAGATGTTATAGGAAATATAGAAGGGAAAAATGCAATAATAATAGATGATATTATAGATACAGCAGGAACAATAGTGGCTGCTGCCCAGATGCTTAAATCAAAAGGAGCAAAATCTGTAATAGCAGCCTGCACCCATCCGATATTATCAGGACCGGCAGTAGAAAGATTAAAAAATTCAGAGATAGAAGAAGTAATAGTAACAAACACTATTCCTACAGAAGGAAAAGAGTTTGAAAAATTAACCGTATTATCAATAGCAGATTTACTCGGAGAAGCGATAAAAAGAATAAATATAGAAAGTTCAGTAAGTTCTCTATTTTTATGATATAATTATTGTTTCTAAAATTGTAGGAGGTTGTGTGAAAGATGATTCAGACAATAGAGTGGAAAGCTATTCCAAGAACAATAGGTAAAAAAAGTGAAGTAAAAGAATTTAGAAAAAAAGGTTATCTTCCAACAGAAGTTTATGGAAAAGGACATGAAAATATCCATGTTTATATTCCAAAAAAATTATTATTATCAAGACCTCACGGAAACTTCCTTATTAATTTAGTTATAGAAGGTGAGCAAGAACCCAAAATATGTGTTTTAAAAGATATCCAATATAACTATCTTGGAGATGAACCTATACATGTAGATTTATATGAAGTTTCTATGGGTGTTGAGCTTGATGTTGAAGTTCCAATAGATTTAATCGGAAGACCTGTAGGTTTAGAAAAAGGTGGATTATTAGAGCATCATTTACATACAATAATGGTTAGAACTGTTCCAAGAAATATACCTGAAAAAATAGAAGTTGATATATCTAATCTTGATGTTGGGGATGTTTTACACGTAAGAGATATACCTGTACCAGAAGGTGTAAAAATATTAACACCTGCAGATGAAGTTGTTGTTGTTATATCTGAACCTGAAGTAGAAGAAGTAGCAGAAGAAGAAACAGCTGCATAATAAATGATAAAAGCTTTGATAGGACTGGGTAATCCAGGAGAAAAATATAAAAATACAAGGCATAACATAGGATTTATGGTGGCTGATGCTGTTGCATCAGCTTTAAAATGTAATAAAAAATATAAAGAAAGGGCATTTTCACATATTTATGAATGTGAAGATTATGATTTAATTATAGCAAAACCTCAAACATATATGAATAACAGCGGAATAGCTGTAAAAAATATAATGGAAGATTATAATATTAAAAATAATGAAATTCTTGTAGTTTATGATGATTTAGATTTGGCACCGGGAGTTGTAAAACTGAGAACAAAAGGCTCCAGCGGTGGACATAAAGGAATACAATCTATTATTAATTATATAAAAACTGAAGAATTTCCAAGATTAAGAATAGGAATAGGAAGACCGGAAAGAAAAGAAGAAGTTGCTGATTATGTTTTATCACCTTTTTCTAAGGATGAAAAATTATTAATTGAAAAGGTGATAGCCCATTCAACAGAATGTATATTAAATGTGTTAAAATATGGTATAGAAAAATCTTTAAATTTTTGCAATAGGAATATAGTTTAATCCTTGCTTCTTGGTAATATCCAAGAGGCTATTATAAAAAAGCCAAAAGGAGGTATCTGTATGAGACATTATGAGCTTGTATTTGTTTTAAAGCCAACTCTTTCTGAAGAGGAAATCTCTTCAAAAGTGGAAGCCGTTAAAAATCTCATTACTCAAAACGGCGGAGAAATTTATAAAGAAACAAAATGGGGAAGAAGAGAGCTTGCCTATCCTATCCAAAAGTTCAATTCCGGTTATTATTTCATTCTCAATTACAAAACAGAAAATTCATCACTTCCGGCAAAAGTTGAGTATAACTTAAGAATTGATGAATCTGTAATTAGATTTTTAAATAGTAAAATTCATGTAAAAGAACCGGCCAATGTTACGGAAGGTGAGTAATTATGCTTAATAAAGTTTTTATTATCGGTAGATTAACAAGGGAGCCTGATATAAGATTTCTTCCTTCCGGAATGCAGATTACTTCATTTACAATTGCAAATAATAGAAGATATAAAGATAGAGATGGAAACTGGAAAGAAGATAGCTATTTTTTTGATATTGAGACATTCGGAGCACTTGCTGAAAGGGTTGGAAGACAACTTGAAAAAGGTACCCAGATACTGATAGAGGGTTCTTTAAGGCAAGATAAATGGGAAAATTCTGCCGGAGAAAAAAGGTCAAGAATCAAAATAGTAGCCGACAGAATATCTATTCTTTCTAAGGTGGCTAAAAAAGAAGAATCTTCCAGTATGGAAGAATCCGTAGAAGAACCAATAGAAGATTTTTCTTCTGATGATGATGTTCCACTTTAATTTAAAAAGGAGGTAATGAAATTGGCAAATCAACAACAGCAAAAATTTTTTGTTCAAAAAAGAAAAAAATATTGCAAATTCTGTGCTGAGAAGAAAGAACCGGATTATAAAGATGTAGAAACATTAAAAGAGTTTATCTCAGAAAGAGGTAAAATAATTCCAAGAAGAATATCCGGAACCTGTGCAAGACACCAAAGAAAATTAACTGTTGCTATAAAGAGAGCAAGACAGTTAGCACTTCTTCCGTATGTAATAATGTAATCAGGAGGTAAGACAGAATGAAGGTTATTTTAGCTAAGGATGTAGAAGGTTGGGGAACAATAGGTGATATTATAGAAGTAAAAAGAGGATTTGCAAGAAATTATCTTATTCCAAGAGGACTTGCTTACGAAGCAACAGAAGAAAATATAAAACATATTCAGGATATATTAAACCAAAAAGCAAGAAAACTTGAAAGGGAAAAACAAAAAGCATTGGAACTTGCTAAAAAATTAGAAGGTGTTGAGATAGAACTTGAAAAAGAAGTTGGAACAACAGGAAAATTATTTGGTTCTGTAACGACTTCTGATATTGCAAATGCATTAAAAGAAAAAGGAATAGAAATAGATAGAAAGAAAATAATGCTCAGAAGTCCAATAAAAGATATAGGAACATTTACAATAAATATTAAATTACATCCACAGGTAAGCTCTTCTATTAAGTTACATGTAAAACCAAAATTATCTTAAAATGGAATCCTTAGACAATCTCCCTCTCCCTCACGACGATGAGATGGAGAGGGCTTTACTTGGTTCAATATTCTTAGAAGAATCAATTTTTGATAGCATACTTAATATCCTAAAACCACAAGATTTTTTTAATCCAAGACATAAAATCATCTATGAATATCTTATAAAATATAATGATGAAGCGGAAGTATTAGACCCAAATCTATTTGTAGATTATCTTGATAAACATTCAGTCTTAGAAAAAGTAGGTGGTAAAAGCTATATAAATCTTATAATAGCCGATGCTACACCGCCATCTACAGCCTTATCTATGGCAAATTCCCTGAAAGAGAAAGCACTTATCAGGGAACTTGTATTAACTGCAAATGAGATTATACAAAAAGCAAAAACAACAAAAAATATAAATATCCTTCTTGAAGAAGTAGAGTCTGCCATATTTAAAATTGCAGAGACAAGACAAATAAGCAGTTATTATTCTATTGGGGAAGTTTTAAAAGAAACATTAAACATTATAAATGAGCTTGCAAAAAAAGAACATGTTGTTACCGGTTTACCTACCGGATTTTATGACCTTGATAGATTAACAACAGGATTTCATAAAGGAGATTTGGTAATTGTTGCAGCAAGACCTGGAATGGGTAAAACCAGTTTTGCCTTATCTATACTATATCATATATCTATGATAGAAAATAGACCTTCTGCCTTTTTCTCCTTAGAGATGTCAAAGGAACAGATAGCAATGAGATTATTATGTGAAGATACCAGAATACCACTAAAAAAAATAAGAAGTGGATTTTTAAATTCAGATGAACTGGGATTGATAGCAGATAGTGCAATAAAAATGATGAAAGCTCCTTTATATATAGATGATACAGCATCTTTAAAAATGCTTGATTTAAAAGCAAAAGCAAGAAAATTAAAAAAAGAAAAAGAGATAGAAGTTTTAGTTATAGATTATCTTCAACTTCTTACAACAGATGGAAAAAGAGAAAATAGACAACAGGAAGTAGCAGAAATATCAAGGGGTTTAAAAGCTCTTGCAAAAGAGCTAAATATTCCAATAATTGCATTAGCACAGTTATCAAGACAGGCAGAAATGAGGGCAGATAAAAGACCACAACTTGCAGATTTGAGAGAAAGTGGTAGTATTGAGCAAGATGCAGATACAGTAATATTTATCCATAGACCTGAATATTACAAAAAAAATCCGGCTCCTCAAGAAGAAGGCATAGCAGAAATTATAATAGCAAAACAAAGAAACGGACCAACCGGAACAATTAATCTTGCATTTGTAAAAGAGATTACAAAATTTGAAAATTTAGCTCAAAATTATGATAATATAGATACATTCGTTGAAGAAGAGGAAGAATTAGAATATTTAGGGGAAGATAACGTTGATACTTAATGGCTTTATAAATTTTATATATCATGTAGGTAATATAACATTATTCTTTTTCAATACATTGCTTTCTATCTTAAAAAAGCCGCCGAAGCTGAAATATATCTTTAAAAATATGGAAGATATTGGTGTAAACGCTGCTTTACTTATTATTTTAACCGGATTTTTTACCGGTGGTGTTCTTGTTGTTGAAACATATCCTACATTTCATAAATTTAATGCAGAATTTTTGATTGGTGCTCTTGTTTCCTTATCTTTAACAAGAGAGTTATCTCCAGTTCTTGTAGCTTTGCTTGTAACTGCAAGGTCTGGCTCTGCTATAGCAGCAAATATCGGGACAATGAGAATAACGGAGCAGATAGATGCTCTTGAAGTTATGGCAGTAAATCCACTTGGGTATCTTGTAGCACCCCGTATTATCGCAGCTTTAATAATGGTTCCGGCATTGACCGTATTATCTATAATTGCCGGTATTATAGGAGGATATGTTGTAGGTGTTTATCTATATCATATAAATCCGTATCTTTTCTGGCAAAAAATGGTAACTCTTACAGAGCTAAAAGATATTTATGGAGGGCTTTTTAAAGCTTCGGTTTTTGGTGTTATATTAGTATTAATTGCTTCTTATTTTGGTTATCATGCAAAGGGTGGGGCTGAAGGAGTTGGCAGAGCTACAACTACTGCCGTTGTTGTTGCTTCTGTTACAATATTAATTCTTGATTATTTCTTAACAGCTCTTATTTATTAATCTTTTTGCAATTTTTACAGCATATAAAAAAGAAGATTCATCTGCTATGCCTTTTCCTGCAATATCATATCCGGTGCCGTGGTCAGGAGATGTTCTTATAAATGGAAGTCCAAAGGTCATATTTACAGCTTTTCTAAAACAAAGCATTTTCAAAGGTATTAATCCCTGGTCATGATACATCGCAATATATATATCAAAATCTTTTCTATTTATAAATGCAGTATCCGGAGATAAAGGACCTATCAGATTTATTCCTTCATTTTTTAACTGATTTATAGCCGGTATTATAATTTTTTCTTCTTCATCTCCTATATTTGAGTTATCGGAAGCATGAGGATTAAGTCCAAGAACTGCAATTTTTGGATTTTTTATACAAAATTTCTGTTTTAATTCTTCATTTATCAATCTTATTTTTGATATAATTTTTTCTTTTGATATGTTTTTTGGAACATCTTTAAGAGGAATATGGGTTGTTATCAATCCTACCTTTAATTTATTACAAAATAAAATCATTGCATATTCTTTTATATTTGATACATCTGCTAAATAATCTGTATGACCGGCATATTTAAATCCTGCTTTCATTATCCATTCTTTTGATATAGGCATAGTTACCAATGCATTCAGCTTTTTATCTAAAATATCTCTTACTGCATTTTGTAAAAATAAAACAGAAGCTTTACCGGATTTAACAGATGGTTTTCCAAACTGGATATCTTCATCAAAAAGGTCTATTATATAAAATCCTTCTTTTTTTGCTTCTTCCGGTTTATTTATCTGAATTAAATCAAACTTTTCATTTAAAAGAGTTTGGGCTTTTTGGATAGCTTTTGATGAACCGTAAATTATATATATAGCTTTTGGTAATTTTTTTACAGATTTAACTAAAATTTCTGAAGATATACCGGCTAAATCCCCGTGGGAAATACCTATCTTTACCATACAACTACTTTGTTTGCTTTTTCTATAATATCAATAATATCCGAGTAATCTATTAGTTTATCTTTGGGGATTTTTATTCCTCTTGCTATTACATCTTCTTTGCAGGCATACCATTTGTATGTAGATGGCTGTCTTAAAATCCCATCTTGAATAAGAATAATAATATCATTTTCATTTATTAAATCTGCTGCCGGAAAATCTGCCGGTTTTCTCACTATCCATACTGTATTTACCATGTAATTACAACCTCTGCATTGGATATAATTTCCGAAATCTTTTCTTTTGGCTCAATGAAAATTTTTGTAGGAAGTTGTTTTAATATAATTCCTCTTTCTCTTACAGATTCTTCTTCCACTACTATTTTTGCTTCAAGCATGCCAAGGGCTTCTATGGATTTATCTGAAGAAGGAATTCCAATCATTGGAAGATTATTTTCTGTAAAAAGATAAACAGCATCTTTTATAAAGATAACAGTTACCTTATGGTCCATAGCCATTCCGACAGCTTGTCTTAAAGCTTCAAATGTTTTCCAGCTAAATGCTGATGATTTTATGATAGAAACTACATTTTTCTTTGCCATTTTTCTTCCTTATGTTAAAGATATAACTTTATCTGCTTCTGCTATCAGCTTAGATAATCCATACATACTGCTACTTTCTGCCCAGCTTTCAACTTTTATCTTTCTTTGCTCTGCATTATGGGCACAATAATATATTTTGGCTCCTTTCTCTGCCAATTGTTTAATTTCATCTCTTAATAAGCACCATTCTCCATTTGACATAAAAAATATTGATAATTTATGATTTTTCTCCAACGCTGTATTTGATAATTTTATCAATGTATTAAAATCCGCAGAGTAAGGATTACTTGACATTAATATCAATAATTTCATTTTACTTTTCTCACTATAACTTCCCAAAGATTGTTATCTAACTGATTTACAGCTATAACTTCCTGTCCTTCTTCTTTCATACTTTTTGGCACATTATCAACAGATGGTTTATAATCAAGGATTATTTTTAATATTTCTCCTTTATTCATCTGTTCTAAAATTAATTTACTTTTTACAAATGTAAATGGACAAACTTCTCCTTTTAAATCAAGTTCTCTTGTTATTTCCATTAGAAATGCACCTCACAGGATTGTTCGTATTCTATAAGCTCTTTAATTGTTGGATTTTCTCCACAGAGATTACATTTTTTATCTTTTCTTAATTTTACGGTTCTAAATTCTGTAGTAAGTGCATCAAAAACGAGCAATTTACCAACAAGTGGCTCTCCTATATCAAGAATAAGTTTTAAAGCTTCATTTGCCTGTAATGTTCCCATTATACCACCTACTACACCGAGTAATCCGGCTTCTTGACAGCTTGGGACAAGTCCCGGTGGTGGCGGTTCAGGAAATAAACATCTATAACAAGGTGAATTTTCTTTATTTCTGTAATCAAATGTTGTTAACTGCCCTTCAAATCTAAGTATTGCTGCAGATACAAGAGGTTTTCCGAGCATAAAGCATGCATCATTAATTAAAAATCTTGTAGGGAAATTATCAGAACCATCTAAAACAATATCATAATCTTTTATTATATCTAAAACATTTGATTTATCTATTTTTTGGTTGTAGGTTATAACTTTAACATCCGGATTTAATGCTTCAATAGTCATTTTTGCAGATTCTACTTTTGGAACACCAACCCTTGAAGTGTTATGTAAAATCTGTCTTTGTAAGTTAGAATAATCAACGACATCAAAATCAACTATTCCGATAGTTCCTACACCGGCAGCAGCAAGATAATATAATGAAGGAGAGCCAAGCCCACCGGCTCCTATAACTAAAACCTTAGCATTTAATAATTTTTGTTGTCCTACTCCACCAACTTCCGGTAGAATTATATGTCTACTGTATCTTTTAATCTGTTCTTCTGTAAATTGAAAAGACATCACTCACCTCTCAAAGAAAATATTAAAAATATATGATATATAATTTTATAACTTTTTGCAATAAGAAATTTGTTGGAATATTTGACATTATTGAAACTATAATTTTTTCTTAAAAGCCTTTAAGCAACTATTTATATATCAAGTATTAGCAGGTTTTTAAACAGCCTTTACAAAGCATTGATAAATTTATTCACCGGATATATACTATTTTTAACTCTTAAAAAATAAAGGAAAGCATAGTGTATAATCTATCTATTGATGAAGTTAGTTTTGCAGTTATAGATATAGAGACAACCGGATTAAAACCAACTACCGGAGAGATAATAGAAGTTGCCGCAATAAAGGTAGAAGGTGGAGTTATAACTTCCAAATTTTCTTCACTTGTAAAACCCGATATACAAATCATACCACCACATATAACCCAGCTAACAGGCATAACAACTGCTATGGTAATAGATAAACCAAAAATAGAAGAAATTTTTGATAAATATATGGATTTTATAGGAGATTCAATTATCGTAGCCCACAATGCTTCTTTTGATTTATCTTTTCTAAATCTTGTAAATAACAGATTATATGGAAAAAATATACAAAATCCTACAATCTGCACATTAAAACTTGCAAGGAGAATATTTCCGGAACTTCAAAGCAAATCTTTATCAAATTTAGCATACCATTTTAATTTATCTTTTCAACAAAGACACAGAGCATTATCAGATGCTTATGCCACTTATGAGATATTTAAAAGAATAATTGATATTTTACAAGATTATAAAATAAATAAAGTTTTAGATATAATAAAACTTGCTAATGGAAAAGAGATAAACCTTATAAATAAAAGGAGAAGATATGTTTAGAGTAGGGATAATAGGCACCGGAAATATGGGAGAAGCACTTATTAAAGGTATAATTGAAAAAACAGATATAAAAAGCACCCAAATAATAGCCTATGATATAAATAAAGAAAAGTTAGATTCTATAGTAGATAAATACAACATAGCCGGTGCATCAGATAGTAAAAAAGTTGTAAAACTTTCTGAATATATAATATTAGCAGTAAAACCAAAAGATTTAAAAGAAACCCTACAACCTTTAAAAGATTTATTTAATGAAGATAAAGTTATTATATCTATATTAGCCGGAGTAAAAATAGCAAAAATTAAAGAGATTTTAGCAAAAAATATACCAGTTGTTAGAATTATGCCAAATACACCGGCATTAATAGGAGAAGGAACCATAGGAATATCCTTTGATGATATTATTAAAGATGATAAAAAATTATTTATTACAGAGCTATTTTCCATAATGGGAGAAGTATTTATAAAAGATGAAAATTATATGGATATAATTACCGGACTTGCCGGAAGTGGTCCTGCTTATGTTTATATATTTATTGATGCCCTTGCACAGGGTGGTGTAAAAATGGGATTATCTTATGAAGAAGCTTTACAAATGGCTATACAGACAGTTATAGGTTCGGCAAAATTATTAAAAGAAACAGGGCTTCATCCGATGGTAGCAAGGGATAAAGTCACATCTCCGGCAGGGACAACAATTTACGGAATAGCTACCCTTGAAGAAGAAGGATTTAGAAATGCTGTTATAAAAGCAGTAGAAAATGCTACCAAACGAAGCAAAGAGCTTTCAGATTAATTTTGAAACAATATAATTTATAACCATTAGACCCTTTCTTGTCAAAATAGCCCTATTATTTTTTATATAAAGTAAATTCTCTTTTTCTAAATCTTTTAGTATCTCCATTTTATCTTTTAAAATATCCAAGCTAACACCTTCTTTAAGCCTAAAACCAAGAAAAATTTCTTCTTCTTTTATCTTTTCTTCATCTAAAATTTCTTCATATTTTCCTATTCCTTTTCCTTCAATATATTCATTTAAATTTTTTGTATTTCCAAATCTTCTATTTCCGACAAACGACCAAGCAGAAACACCTATTCCTATATACTCTTTTCTTTGCCAATATAAAAGATTATGCTTAGACTCAGCCCCTTCTTTTGCCCAGTTTGACAATTCATATCTTAAAAATCCTTTATTCTCTAAATATTCATCAATTATATAGAACATTTTAGTAGCTAAATCTTCGGAAATTTCATTATATTTGTTTTCATTTACAAGATTTGCAAGAGCTGTTCCTTCATAAACCGTAAGCATATAAGCAGATATATGTAAAATAGGCAAAGATGTGTATATTTTTAAATCTTCCTCTAAATCTTTTATTGTTTGGGAAGAAATTCCATAAATCAAATCAAGATTGATATTATTTATTCCGGCTTTTAATGCCGATTCTATGGTTTTATATGTATCTTCCGGAGAATGATTTCTCCCAAGTATTTTCAGATTTTTTTGTAGAAATGATTGGTTGCCTATGCTTACCCTATTGACACCAATATCTTTTAATATTTTAAACTCTTCATATTTATAAGTTTTTGGATTTACTTCAATTGTTATCTCTTCTATATTTTTATGATTATTTTTTACAAATTCAATCAGCTTTACTATATATTTTGGATTTAAAACAGAAGGGGTCCCACCACCAAAATAAACCGTCTTTAAATTCCAGTCTAAATCTTTGTAAAGGTTTAACTCTTCAAACAATCTATCAATATATCTTTTATGTATATCTTCATCTAATATTGTTATAGATGTAAAATCACAATACGGGCATTTTATACTACAAAAAGGAATATGAATATATAATCCTTCAACCATAAAAATCTCCTTTTTAATAATTTATGCTTGAAAAATTTTTTTCACTATTTAATATTACATTATATGATAAAAATCATTTTTATTAATATTAAGAATCGTTATTATTAAGTTGTAAATAAATTTATTAAGGAGGTAGTAAAAATGGAAGAAGTAAAAGAGCTTCAAAGTTTACCAAGAATTGGAGACCAAGCTCCATCTTTTCAAGCAATGACCACTTTCGGGCCTATTTCTTTTCCTGATGATTTTAAAGGTAAATGGATAGTGTTTTTCTCTCATCCTGCTGATTTTACTCCGGTTTGCAGCACAGAGTTTCTTGCCTTTGCAAAATTAAAAGATGAATTTGACAAAAGAAATGTTCAACTTCTTGGACTAAGTATTGATAGCAATTTTTCACATATTGCTTGGGTAATGAATTTAAAAGAAAAAACGGGAGTAGATATTTCTTTCCCAATTGTTGCAGATGCAGATGGAAAAGTTGCAAAATTATACGGAATGCTTCATCCTAATGCAAGCTCTACTGCTACAGTTAGAGCAGTTTTTATCATTGACCCTGAAGGAAAAATTAGAGCTATAATTTATTATCCTTTAAGCAATGGAAGAAATATGCGTGAAATTTTAAGATTAGTTGATGCATTACAAACAACTGACAAGCATGGGGTTGCAACTCCTGCAAACTGGGTACCTGAGCCACAAACTTGGGAATTTACCGAAGAAAATACTAAGGTAATAGTGCCTCCTCCAGCAACTTATGAAGATGCATTAAAAAGACTCCAAGAAGGATATGAATGCATTGATTGGTATTTCTGTAAAAAGCCAATTAAATAATAATATTTAAAATAAATCTATCAAGGAGGTAGTAAAAATGGAAGAAAAAGTAATCTTAGTTGGTCAGCAAGTTCCTGATTTTGAAATGGAAACTTACGACCCATCAACAGGAAAATTTGGAAAGTTTTCATTAGCAGATGCTAAAAAAGAAGGAAAATGGACAATTTTATTCTTCTATCCGGCAGACTTCACATTTGTATGTCCAACAGAATTAGCTGATTTGGCAGAAAAATACGAAGAACTTAAAAACCTCGGAGCAGAGGTTATATCTGTATCTACTGATACCAAATTTGTCCATCTTGCATGGCAAAGAGATGAAAAACTTCTTGAAAATGTAAACTATCCAATGGGTGCAGACCCAACAGGAAAAATTTCAAGAATGTTTGGAGTTTATGACTGCAACACAGGACTTGCATTAAGAGGAACATTTATAATTAATCCTGAAGGAAAACTTGTTTCTTCAGAAGTTAATTTCTACAATGTAGGAAGAAATGCTGATGAGCTTGTTAGAAAAATGAAAGCCAATGCATACTTAATGTCTCACCCTGATGAAGCTTGCCCTGCTAAATGGGAACCAGGAAAGAAAACATTAAAACCTTCTGAAGAACTTGTAGGATACGTTTACGAAGCTTTAAAAGAGTAATATAAAAAAAGCCCTCACCCAAAATGGTGGGGGCTAATAATTTCTCTTTCCGAATATAGCAGTACCTATTCTAACAATAGTAGCACCTTCTTCTATTGCAACTTCAAAATCATGGGACATTCCCATTGAAAGATGTTTTAGTTTTTTATTAAATTTATTTTCTAACTCTTCTTTTAACTGTCTTAACATAATAAAATATTTTCTTGAATCTTCCGGATTTTCAGAATAAGGAGGAATACACATCAGACCTTGAATATCAAGATTTTCTTTTGTTAAACAGTATTCATAAAGATTAAATAAATCTTTTGGTTTAACGCCATATTTTGTTTCTTCTTCTCCAACATTTACTTCTATTAAAACCGGCATAATTTTATTTTCTTTTTTTGCCCTTTTATCAAGCTCATCTGATAACTCTTTTCTATCAACAGAATGAATCATCTCAAAATATTTAACTGCATATTTTGCTTTATTTGTTTGAAGTCCACCTATCAAATGCCAATGAATATCTTTTATATCTTTTAAAGCTTCTATTTTAGATATTCCTTCTTGAACTTTATTTTCTCCAAAATATCTTATACCAGCTTCATAAGCCTTTAATATCTTTTCTATTGGCTGAGTTTTAGATGCTGCTAAAATTATAATATCTTCAAATTTTCTTCCGGATTTTTCAGCAGATATTTTTACTTTTTCAAATATTTTTAAAACATTCTCTTTTATCATACAAAAATCTCCTTACAAAAACTTGACATTTAAAAGTTATTAATTAATAATTATATTGTTAATGTAAAGCCAATTGCAAGATTTTATTAAAGCAAATAATTGTAAAAGTTATTTTTAATAAGCAAACCTGCTCTGCATAGAAAAACTATCTATGCTGACAGGGATTAGTAGTTATTGTAGTGGTTTAAATGCAGAAATATATATTTCTGCATACCATAATAGATTTTAGAAAAGTTTACAAACACTGTCAAGGAGGCTAAAGAAGAATGCAAGAATACAATGTAGTAGAAGGTTTATATTACACAAAAGAGCATGTATGGGTAAAAATAGAAGATGATTTAGCAACCATAGGAATAACAGATTATGGACAGCATCAACTTGGAGATATTGTATTTGTTGATTTACCGGAAAAAGATGCAGATGTAGAATCCGGAGATGTTATAGCTTCTGTAGAATCTGTTAAAGCAGTTTCAGAGGTATATTCTCCATTAACCGGTAAAATAATAGAAGTTAATGAAGAGCTTAATAATGACCCCGGATTAATAAATAGAGACCCTTATGGAGATGGATGGATAGCCCAAATAAAAATGTCAGACCCTACCGAAATAGAAGACCTGATGACAGACGAAGATTATAAAGCATACTTAGAGGAGATAGAAAAAGAGGAAGAGGAGTTATGAATTATTTTGTTATAACAGCAGTAGGGGAAGATAAACCGGGAATAGTTGCAAAAGTAACAAAAATATTATATGAAAATGGATTTAATATAGAAGATTCAACAATGACAAGATTAAATAATGAGTTTTGCATAATGCTTGTAGTAAAAGGAGAAAAAGGGGAAAAAGAGATAGAGGATAGTTTTTCATCTATAAAAGATAAGGATTTATCAATCTGGATAAAACAAATTCCGGAAGATGTTATAAATAAAAAGAAAGAAGTAGCTTCTTTGTATAACATTATAGTTTTTGGAGCTGATAAACCCGGAATAGTATTTAATGTATCCAAAATATTGGCAGACCATAATGTAAATATATCAGATTTAAGAACAGAAAAAAATAATGATTTATATCTTATGTTTATACAGGCAGAAGTCCCATCATCTACAAATCAGGAAGATTTGGAAAATGCTATAAAAAAGGTTTCAAAAGATATGAATATAGATATCTCCTTAGAAAAAGTAGAAGAACCGGCAGAGTTATAAATGGAAAAATTAGAGATATTAAAATATCCTGATGAAAGATTAAAGATACCATCTATTGAAGTTGTGGATTTTGGAAAAGAATTTAAAGAATTTGTAGATAAATTAATTTATACAATGTATAACTCTCCCGGTGGAGTAGGAATAGCAGCACCACAGGTAAATAAACATATAAAAACAATAATTATAGATAGTTCTAAATCTACCCATAAAGAAAATAAAATATCCCATGGACTTATGGTTCTTTCTAATCCAAAGATAATAGCCAAAGATGGAGAAATTATTATAAGAGAAGGATGTATGAGTGTTCCGGATTATACCGGAAATGTAAAAAGAGCTTACTGGATAAAGGTAGAAGCTCAGGATATAAATGGAAATCTAATAACATTTGATACAGAAGGATTTGAAGCAGTTGTTATCCAGCACGAATTAGACCATCTTGAAGGAAAGGTATTCTTAGAAAGAATAATATCTCCTAAAGACTTATTTAAAAGAAAAGTTTATAAATGAAAGAAAGGCTTGATAAATTACTTGTAGATAGGAAAATAGTAGAAACAAGAGAAAAAGCCCAAGCTCTCATAATGAGCGGGGTTGTTTTTGTAAATAACCAGAAAATAACAAAAGCCGGAACAAAAGTTCCGATAGATGCCAACATCTACATAAAAGAAAAAATGCCGTATGTATCAAGAGGAGGATTTAAACTACAAAAAGCACTACAGGTTTTTAATCTTGATGTAAAAGATAAAATCTGTCTTGATATAGGAGCATCTACCGGTGGATTTACAGATTGCTTATTACAATATGGAGCAAAAAAGGTTTATGCAGTAGATGTAGGAACCCACCAACTACACGAAAAATTAAGAAATGACCCAAGGGTTATTTCCATAGAACAATTTAATGCTAAATACCTTTCAGAAAAAGAAATACCTGAAAAAATAGATATATTTGTCTGTGATGTATCTTTTATATCTGTTTTAAAAATATTTCCCAATATATGTAATCTCCTTAAAGATGAAGCAAAAGGTGTAATACTGATTAAACCACAATTTGAGCTGTCAAAAGAAGAGGTAAAAGGAGGAGTAGTTAAAGATAAGAATTTACATATTAAAGCTATAAAAAAGGTAATTGAAGGATTAAATGAAAGCTGTTATTGTGTATTAGATATAGATTTTTCAGAAACTTGGGGACCTGAAGGTAATATAGAGTTCCTATCATTGGTAGAAAAGAAAAAAGATAGTTGTAAAGAGATAGATATGGAAAAAATTATAAAAGTAGTAGAAGAAGCCCATAAGAAAAAAGGAGAAAAATAGATTGGAAGTTTTAGATTATCATAAATTAAAAATTTTTAAAACAGTTGCAGACCTTGAAAGTTTTTCAAAAGCAGCCACAGTCTTATTTCTATCCCAGCCTACAATCACACTTCAAATAAAAAAAATTGAAAATTATCTTGGAACAACTTTATTTATCAGAGAAAAAAATAAAGTAAAACTGACACCGGAAGGTGAAATTTTATATAAATATGCCCAAAAAATTTTAGAAGATTATGCAAATATGGAAAATGATATAAATATATTGAAAAATTATAAAGGAAATTTTCTTATAATCGGGGCAAGTAGCACCATAGGAGATTATTTACTTCCTCAGATAATAGCAAAATTTAGCAGAGAAAATCCAGAGATTAAGATTAATCTTTTTGTAGGTAATTCAAAAGAGGTTATAGATTCCATTATGTCTAAGATATTTAATATCGGCATAATAGAAGAAGAAGCTGACTCTAATAAATTATTTAACAAAAAAATATATGAAGATGAAATTGTGCTTATTGCTTCAAAAAATAATCCGATAAAATCAAAAATAGATAAATCTTTTCTTCTTAGTCAGAAAATAATTTTAAGGGAATGTGGCTCCGGAACGAGAAAAGTTATAGAAAAATCACTTGATATTTTATTTAAACCGGTTATGGAGATATCAAGTAGTAAAGCAATTATAGATATTGTGGCAAATTCTGATTATTTAGCTTTTGTGTCAAAATTAATAGCCATGGAATTTATTGATAGGATTAAAATAATAGATATAGACGGGATAAAAATATCCCGCCCTTTTTCTCTTATAACCCAAAAAGATATTAGATTATCTTCCATTGAAAATAGATTTATATCTTTTTTGAAAAACAATATTAACCATTTAACATAAAATCTTCAGGCTTTACTTTTTCTAAGAATTCTTTTAATTTTTTCATCTCTTCATCTTCTAAGCTTTCATTTACTGTGGCAGTTTGTGTTTCTACCTTAGGTTGTTCTTGTTTAACTTCTTCCGGTTGTTTATTTTCTTCAACTTTTTCTGGTTGTTTTAATTCTTCCGGTTCTATTTTTTTGACTACTTCCTCATTTAGATATATAGGAGCACCAAATCTTAAAGCCAAATTAATAGCATCGCTTGGTCTTGAATCTATCTCTAAGATTTTTCCATTTTGCTCTATATAAACCCTTGCTATATATGCATTCTCTACCATATCTATAATTGCTACCTCTTTTACAACACCACCAAGTTCCAATATTATATTTTTCATCAAATCATAAGTTAATGGTCTTGGTGTTTTTATACCGGCTTGATTTATTACTATTCCCTCTGCTTCTGCTGTTCCTATCCATATTGGATAAATAGCTTTCTCATCATTTATATCTTCAAGTAATACTATAGAAGCTCCTGTTAATGGGTCTATTGCTATATTTTTAACTTTTACCTGTATCATAGCACACCTCTCAAAAATTTTATATCATTAGTGTTAAGTTTCTTAATATAAATATACTCAATTTTGGAAATTTTGCAATATAAAATTTTGTTTAAATTGATTTTTTCTTTTCTTGTTTTATATTTTTTAATGATTTATAATAATCTTACCAAAAATTCTAAGAATATCGGAGGTAGTAACTTTTGGATTATAAGGATACTTTAAATTTACCACAGACAGATTTTCCGATGAAAGGTAATCTGCCACAAAAAGAGCCACAAATACTTAAAAAATGGGAAGAGTTAAATATTTATCATAAATTGAGAGAAGAAAGGAAAAGAAAAGAAAAATATATTCTTCACGATGGGCCACCTTATGCAAATGGGCATATCCATATAGGACATGCTTTAAACAAAATATTAAAAGATATTCTTGTTAAATTTGAATCTATGCAAGGAAAAGATGCTCCATTTGTTCCCGGATGGGATTGTCATGGACTTCCAATAGAACAACAAGTAGAAAAAGAGTTAAAAGAAAAAAAGATAAGAAAAGAGGATTTGTCTAAATCTGAATTTAGGAAATTATGCAGAGAATATGCCCAAAAATTTGTAAATATCCAAGCTGAGGAGTTTAAAAGACTTGGAATTATTGGAAATTGGGATAAACCTTATCTTACAATGAGACCATCTTATCAGGCACAGGAAGTAAGAGAGCTTGGAAGAATTTTTCAAAAAGGAGTAGCATATAGAGGGAAAAAACCAGTTTATTGGTGTATTTATGATAAAACTGCCGAAGCAGAGGCAGAAGTAGAGTATGCAGACAAAAAAGACCCTTCTATCTATGTAAAATTTAAATTATTAGATGAAGAAAATACATATGCAGTTATATGGACAACTACTCCTTGGACACTTCCGGCAAACCTTGGAATAATGGTCAATCCGGAGTTTGATTATGTATACTTTAAAACAGAAAAAGGAATATTAATAATAGCAAAAGAACTTTTGGAAGAGTTTAAAGAAAAAACTAAGCTAAATGGAGAGATAATAAAGCAGGTAAAAGGAAGAGAAGTTGAATTTAAAGAATATTATCATCCTTTCATAGATAGGGTTTCAAAAATATATCTTTCTGAATTTGTAGAACTTGGAACCGGAACAGGACTTGTTCACATGGCACCGGGACACGGACAGGAAGACTATATAATAGGACAAAGATATGGAGTTGAAGCATTTGCACCGGTAGATGATGAAGGAAGATTTACAGAAGAAGCACCGGAGTGGCTCAGAGGTATCAGAGTTTTTGATGCAAATGAGCTGATTATAAATAAACTTGAAGAAGTAGGAGCTTTACTTCATAAAGAGATTATTTCCCACTCTTATCCACATTGTTGGAGATGTAAAAATCCGGTTATATTCAGAGCAACTCCCCAATGGTTTATCTCAATGGATGCCATCTTATCAAATGGCAATACTTTAAGAGGAGAAGCAATTAAAGAGATAGAAAGGGTAAAATGGATACCTTCTTATGGTATAAACAGAATAAAAAGTATGGTAGAAAATAGACCGGATTGGTGTATATCAAGACAAAGAAGCTGGGGGGTCCCGATAGCAGTATTTTATTGTGAAAAATGCGGAGAAATAGTAAAAGATGAAGAAGTTTTTGAACATATTGCAAATCTAATAGAAAATAATGAATACGGAGCTGATATTTGGTTTGAAAAATCTGCAAAAGAACTTCTTCCGGAAGGATATAAATGTAAAAAATGTGGTAGCACAGAGTTTAAAAAAGAGGAAGATATATTAGATGTTTGGTTTGATTCCGGAGTATCCCATGCTGCAGTATTAAAAACAGGATTTTGGGAAGAGTTAAGATGGCCGGCAGATATGTATCTTGAAGGTTCAGACCAGCATAGAGGATGGTTCCAATCTTCTTTACTTGAAAGTGTAGCAAGCTATGATAGAGCACCTTACAATGCTGTTCTTACCCATGGATTTACCCTTGATGAAAAAGGCAGAAAAATGTCAAAATCCGCCGGAAATGTAGTTCCACCGGAAAAAGTTATAAATGAATACGGAGCTGATATTTTAAGGCTTTGGGTTGTTTCAGAAGATTATACAGAAGATATAAAAATAGGATTTAACTTAATAAAAAGAATAGCCGAAGATTACAGAAAAATAAGAAATACATTCAGATATTTCCTTGGAAATCTATATGATTTTAATCCAAGCACAGATTATGTTCCATACAAGCAACTACTTGAAATAGACAGATGGATGCTTTCTAAGCTTCAAAATATTATAGATATATCATTAAAAGCATATTCTGAATATAAATTTCACAGAATATATCACACCGTTAAAAATTTCTTTATTGTTGATTTATCAGCAATATATCTTGATATTCTAAAAGATAGACTTTATGTCTATGCACCTAAATCAGTAGAAAGACGCTCTGCCCAAACAGTTTTATGGGAGCTTTTAGTATCTCTAACAAAATTATTTGCACCTATATTATCTTTTACAACAGAAGAAGTTTGGGAATATACTAAAAAAATAGATAACTCTTTAAAAGAAAGTATTCATCTTGAAATTATGCCAAAACCAAAATCTGAATGGATAAATAAAGAGCTTGAAAATATCTATCAAAAATTATTAAATGTAAGAGATGATGTATTAAAAGCCCTTGAAGAAGCAAGAAAAAAAGATTTAATAAGACATCCTTATGAAGCAAAAGTTATTTTAAATTTACCAAATGAAGAAAAAAATCTTGTAAATGATAGAATAGATTGGATAAAATATTTCTTTACGGTTAGTCAGGTAGAGTTGAGTAATAATGTGGAAGCAGATGTGGTGATAGAAGGAGAGACTGTAAAAGGTTCTATCATTGGAGTAAAAAAAGCAGAAGGCGAAAAATGCCCGAGATGCTGGATTTATGATATATCTGTTGGAAAAAATGGTCAGGAAATATGTGATAGATGTAAAGAACAATTAAAAAATTATGAAGGAGTGATAAGATGAGAAAATCTGACATTGTTTTAAAATTAAAAAGAAAATTTCCAGATATTGAAAAACCGGAAATAAAAAAAGTAGTAGATGAGATATTTAATGTAATGATTGATGCATTGGCAAGAGGAGAGAATATAGAGATTAGAGAAATTGGAAGCTTTAAAGTAAAAGAAAGAAAGAAAATAGAGCCATTTAAGAAAACAAAAAATAATGAAAAAACAAAATTTATATTATTTAGACCGAGTAAGGTATTAAAAAGAATTTATAGAGAAATTTCTGAAAAAGGAGAGACAAGATGAAAATAAAGGTAAGTAGCGGAAAATTAGAAAAAGCAAAAACCAATGCAGTAGTTAGCTTTTTATACAAAGAAGATAAAAACTTCCCTGAAAGTGTAGAGCAGTTAAATGAAGCTTTAAAAGATAAGATAAGAAAGCTTTATAAATCTCAAAAATTTTCAGCAGAAGAAAATAGCTTCTTGGTGGTGCCAACTTTCGGAGAGATTAAATCAGATTTTGTGATATTAACCGGTCTTGGCTCAAAGAAAAAAGCAGAACTTGACACAATAAGAAGAGCCGGAGCCTACATAATAAGAAAAGCAAAAGAGTTAAAGATAAAAAGTTTAACTATTGATTTAAAGGAAGTTATACTTGATGAATTTGAACAAAGCTATATGGCACAGGCTTTAGTAGAAGGTATAATCCTTGGAGATTATTCTTTTGATAAATATTTCACAAAGAAAGAAAAATTTGAAGTAGAAGAGATACAGATAAATGTTGAAAGAAAATATCTAAAAGAAGCGGAAGAAGCAGTAAGGGTAGGAAAAATTCTTGCAGAAGCCCAAAACTTTACAAGGGATTTGGTAAATGAACCGGCAAATGTTATAAACACAATCCAATTTGCAAAAATAGCAGAAGATTTAGCAAAAGAGTATGGATTTGAAATAAAAATATATGATGAAAACGAGATAGAAAAAATGGGGATGGGTGCCTATCTTGCAGTTGCAAAAGGAAGTGAGAACCCACCAAGATTTATCCATTTAACATATAGACCTAAAAACTCAAAAGGTGAAATTGCCCTTGTTGGAAAAGGTTTAATGTTTGATAGTGGTGGTCTTAATATCAAAACAGGTGATTTTATGAGATGGATGAAATCTGATAAATCCGGTGCCTGTGCAGTTTTAGGTATATTTAAAGCCATTGGGGAATTAAAACCTGATATAACTGTCCATGGTATTGTTGCAGCAGCAGAAAATATGCCAAGCGGTAAAGCATACAGACCGGATGATATATTAAAAGCTAAAAATGGTGTTACAATAGAAGTAGGAAATACAGATGCAGAAGGAAGACTTACCCTTGCAGATGCATTATCTTATGCCTGCGAATTAAAACCTGATATGATAATAGATATGGCTACATTAACCGGAGCATGTGTAGTAGCCCTTGGAGAATTTACAGCAGGAGTGATGGGAAATAACCAAAAAGCAATAGATAAAGTATTAAGAATATCAAAATATACCGGTGAATGGATGTGGCAACTTCCATTTAATGATAAATTGAGAGAACAGATAAAAGCTCCCCATGCAGATGTTTATAATATTTCTACATCAAGATATGGTGGGGCAATAACAGCCGGATTATTCTTAGAAAAATTTGTTGACCCAAAAATTCCTTGGGTTCATATAGATATTGCAGGACCTGCCCATAACACAGCCGGATGGTATTATCATCCAAAAGGTGCAACAGGATTTCCTGTTAGAACAATTGTTAATTTGATATTAGAAGAATCTAAATAATTTAAATCACGGGAGCTTAAGCTCCCGTCATATTTTTAATTAATTTTCAGAAGGAACATCATGAACAACAACATTTTTGCCAGCCCATAATGCCTGTATATTACAAGCGACCTGAACTCCTGAACCGGCAGCACAAGCAAACATAGTGCTAACTCCTGCAACTAATCCTGCTACATATAAACCATCTTTTACTTTTTGGTCTTCATCTGTCTTTATCATAATTTTGCCGGGTCTTGGAGATTTTTTATTTTCTACAACTTCAACACCATCAACCTGAATATTAAATTCATGAAATCCGGTAGCTAACACTACAATATCAGCTTCATAATAGGTATTATCTTCAAGATAAACTTTAAAGTTGCCTTTTTCACCTTCTATTTTTACAACTCTACCATTTTTAAATTCCACATCATCGCCATAACTTCTTATCTGATTTCTAATATCTTCAAGAAGATTTTTTCCAAGAGTTCCTTGTTTTACTCCCGGAACATTATTAAGCATAGCTTTTAACAAATCAGAGCTTTGATTGTCAATTACCAAATATCTTCTTCCGTTAGCCCAATCAAATTTACCTTTTGCAGATACCAAAGTTAAAGCACAGGACAAACCTGAAACACCTCCACCAACAATTAAAACATCATACTTCATCAACACACCTCTTTAACAAGATTTTGTATAATAATATTATAAAGGAATAGACATAATCAAATTTATGATAGAGGTCATAACAAATGATAGATAAAAAACTATTGGAAAAATGGGATAAAGAATATTTTTGGCATCCATTTACACAGATGAAAGTATATGCAGAAGAAGATAATGTTATAGTAGAAAGAGGAGAAGGCAATTATATATATGATATATATGGAAATAAATATTTAGATGGTGTTGCTTCTTTATGGTGCAATGTCCATGGACATAATCATCCAAAATTAAACAAAGCCATTATAGACCAACTTAATAAGATTGCACATTTTACTACTCTTGGAGCTTCTAATATTCCGGCTATACTTCTTGCAAAAAAATTGGTTGAGATAACACCTTCAAAACTTGAAAAGGTATTTTATAGTGAAGATGGCTCAGAAGCAATGGAAATAGCTATAAAAATAGCATATCATTATTGGCACAATATCGGAGAAAAAGAAAAAACAAAATTCGTTACTTTAAATGAAGCCTATCACGGAGACACCCTCGGAAGTGTGAGTGTAGGTGGTATAAATATATTCCATGAAAAATATAAACCTCTTCTATTTGATGTTTATAAACTTCCATCTCCTTATTTAAAAGCTATTCAGATAGCCGGAAGGGAAAAAGCATTGGAAGAAGAAACTACAAAAAAATTAATAGAGGAAGTTGAAGAATTTATATTCCAGAACCATCAAAGGATAGCCGGATTTGTTGTTGAAGGTGGGGTTCAGGGAGCGGCAGGAATATTACCTTTTCCAAAAGGATATTTAAAAGAAATAAGAAGAATATGCACAGAATATAACATATTATTAATCGTTGATGAAGTAGCAGTAGGATTTGGTAGAACCGGTTATATGTTTGCATCAGAGAAAGAAGGAATTGAGCCAGATATTTTAGCCCTTGGTAAAGGTATTACAGGAGGATACTTGCCACTTGCAGCAACATTAACAACAAAAGAGATATTTGATGCATTTTGGGGAGAGTTTGGAGAAGCAAAACATTTTTATCACGGACATACTTATACAGGAAATCCATTAGCCTGTAATGTAGCATTAGCCAATATAGAGCTATTTGATGAAGAAAAAAGACTAAAAAATGTAAAAGAAAGAATAAAACAACTTGAAAGCAGATTGCCGGAATTCCTACAGCTAAAATATGTAGGAGATGTAAGAAATTACGGATTAATGGCAGGAGTTGAACTTGTAAAAGATAAAAAAACAAAAGAGCCTTTTCCATATGGAGAAAGAACCGGTTTCAAAGTAGCAAAAAATATGCTAAAAAGAGGTATTTGGGTAAGACCCTTAGGTGATGTAATGGTTATTATGCCTCCTTTATCCATCACAGCTGAAGAACTTGATTACTTTATAGATTCTTTAAAAGATTCAATAAACGAGATTTAAAATTTTAATCTCAGCTTTTGGTTAAAAATTGCAAAAACCCCTTGACAAAATCATATTTTCTGATATAAATTAAGAATATCAACTTTCTTCTATGGGAAGTTGATAAAAACTAATTTTTATAGGAGGGTTCATTATGACAAAAGCAGAACTCGTTTCAAAAGTTGCTGCAGAGGCAGGACTTACAAAAGCAGCAGCTGAAAGAGCTGTTAATGCAGGTATCAAAGCTCTTGCAGAAGCTCTTGCAAAAGGCGAGAGAGTAGCTCTTCCTGGTCTTGGTGTTTTCCATGTTAGAGAAAGAAAAGCAAGAAAAGGAAGAAACCCAAGAACAGGAAAAGAGATTACAATTCCTGCAAGAAAAGCTGTTGTATTCTCTGCTGCTAAATCTTTGAAAGATGCATTAAACCAAAGCAAAAAGGAATAATTTGCTAAGAAGGGGGGCTTTCCCCCTATCTTTTAAAAGGAGATAAATATTAGATTAGATAAATTCTTATCATCTATAGGACTTGGTTCAAGGTCAGAAGTTCAAAAATTAATAAAAAAAGGTTTAGTTTCATTAAACGGAGAAATAATAAAAAATCCGGCTACACATATAGATTTAGAAAAAGATATAGTAGAATTTGAAGGGGAAATTTTATCTTTTAAGAAAGATTATTATTTTATGTTTAATAAACCGGCAGGATGTATAACTGCAACTTACGATGAAAATTTTCCTACTGTGATGGATTATTTTTCAGATTACCATTTTTCTGATAAATTATTTCCGGTTGGAAGGCTTGATATTGATACAGAAGGATTATTAATAATTACAACAGATGGATTATTGGCACACAGATTAGCCCATCCAAAATGGAAGATAGAAAAAGAATATTATGCAGTTGTTGAAGGTAATGCCTTTGATATAGATACAGAAAAGATAAAAAAAGGAATTAAATTAAAAGATGGTTATCAAACAAAACCATTTGAAATCAAAGTTTTATCCGAGTCTGAAATATTAATCACAATAACAGAAGGAAAATATCATATAGTAAAAAGAATAATGGAAACATTATCCCATCCTGTTAAATATCTTAAAAGAATAAGAATAGGCAATTTAAAATTAGATGAAAATCTATCTACCGGTGAATTTAGAGAACTAACAGAAGAAGAGATAAAATCCTTAAAATCTCTTGTTTCCATAAAAGAATGAAAAAATTTTTATCTTTTGCATTATTTGATACAGGCGAAACAATATTAAGTGCTTTAATTTATTCAACATTTTTTCCTTTGTATATCACAAAATTTATAGATACAAAAATTTATAGCATTAGTTATGCCTTTGCATTTTTAATATCTTTCTTTTTTGCTATAATCCTTGGGAAATTTGCTGATAGTAAAGGTTTAAGAAAACAATTTTTTATTTTATTTACTATTTTAACAGCTTTATCTACATTTTTTTTATTCTTTAGTTATCCATTTCCTTTTTTATCTTTAGTAATTTTTTTATTAATGGCTATTTTTCATCAGCAAGCTTTCGTGTTTTATAACTCTTTACTTTTAAATTTTGAAAGTAAAGGATTTGTTTCCGGTCTTGGTGTATCTTTTGGTTATATAGGCTCTGCTATTGCTTTAATTTTCCTTGCTAAATATCTAAAACTCCCTGAAGCATATATTTTTGTAGCTTTTATTTTTTTAATTCTTTCATTACCTTCTTTCTTATTTTTAAAAAATCCGGATTTTAAAGAAAAGATAAATTTAAAAGATATTTTTAAAGATAAATATTTTATTTTTACAATCGTATCTATTTTATCTTTAACAGAAGTAGCAAATACTCTAATTGCAATGATGAGTATATATCTTAAAAAAGTTTATAACTTTGAAGATATATTTATATATAAAGTGATAGGCTTATCAGCTATTGGTGGTATTATAGGTGGCATTTTTTGGGGATATATAACAGATAGATTTTCTGCAAAAAAGGTTTTTCCTATTGGATTTATATTATGGAGTTTATTTTTAGTTATTTTACCTATAACTCCAAATTATTTTGTTTTAATGGTTGGATTTCTTGCAGGATTTTCTCTTGCACATCTTTGGAGTGTTTCCCGTATATTTATTTTAGAAAATTTTCCACCATCCCAATCTTCTGTAAGATTATCTTTTTTATCTTTAACAGAAAGAATTGCTTCTACTACCGGTTTATTAACTTGGTCTTTATTTTTATTTATAACAAATGATAATTATAAATTATCTGCTTTTCTTATGATTATTTTTCCGATTATAGGTTTTTTATTTTATATTAAGGGAAGAAAATATTAAATTAATCATAGGATTTTTTGCTTAAAATATTTAGAATATTAAAAAAATAAAAAGGTGAAAAGATGGAAGAAGGAAAAAATTTTCAAGAAGTTGTTGATATAGTAGCAAAACTTAGAAAAGAATGCCCTTGGGATAGAGAACAAACAAACCAATCTATAAAAAATAATCTTATAGAAGAAGCTTATGAACTTTTTGAAGCAATAGAAGAAAATGATGATAAAAAAATGATAGAAGAGCTTGGAGATGTTTTGCTTCAAGTGGTTTTTCATTCACAGATTAAAAAAGATGAAGGAAAATTTGATATAAATGATGTTTTGGTAAATTTAAAAAATAAATTAATAAAGAGACATCCACATGTTTTTGGCGATTCTATGGCAAAAACAGCAGAAGAAGTTTTAAAACAATGGCATCAAATAAAACAGGAAGAAAAAAATTCTATCCTTGAAGGAATACCAAAAAGAATGCCGGCATTGATAAGAGCAGTAAAAGTTCAAAACAGAATGGCAAAAGTTGGTTTTGAATGGGAAAGTATAGATGAAGTATGGAAAAAAGTAGAAGAAGAACTAAATGAATTAAAAGAAGCAAAAACCGATGAAGAAAAAAAACATGAGCTTGGAGATTTGCTTATAGCAATTACTAATTTAGCAAGATTTATGAATATTGACCCGGAAGAAGCCCTACATCTATCAATAGATAGAACAATTAACAGATTTTCTTATATAGAACAAAAAGCAAAAGAACAAAATAAAAAAGTTGAAGAAATGAGCTTAAAGGAGATGGATATGTATTGGAATGAAGCAAAACAAAAAGAAGAAATGGCAAAAAGATTTGATATGGTTGCAAATAAATATGACACACCGGATAAAGAAGAAAGGTCAAGAATTTTTGTTGAAAAAATATTATCTCTCATACCGGTAACAAAAGATTGGAAAGTTTTAGACCTTGGAGCCGGCACAGGAACAACAGATATATATTTATCACCTTATGTTAAAGAGATAGTAGCTTTTGATTTATCCGAAGGAATGCTTTCTGTATTTAAGGAAAAAATTGAAAAAAATAATATTCAAAATATAAGAATTTACAAAAAAGATATATTCCAGGGAGATTTTGAAGAAAAAGATTTTGATATGATTATAAGCACAATGGCTTTTCATCATTTAGACAATCCAAAAGAAGCAATCAATTTTCTAAAAAATTATCTAAAAAAAGGCGGTTATCTTGTTATTGTTGATTTAGATAAAGAAGATGGCTCTTTCCATTCAGATAATACAGATGTTAAACATTTTGGATTTAGCAGGGATGAAGTTATAAAATGGTTTGATGAAAATGAATTTGAAATAAAATTTCTTGATATAATTTATAATATTGATAAAGAAAAAGATGGTATGACTAAAAGTTATCCGGTATTTATGGTAATAGCCAAGAGGAGGTAAAAAAGATGTCAGTATTGGTTGATTTTAGTATGTTTCCAACAGATAAAGGAGAAAGCGTTAGCCCTTATGTAAGTAGAATTATAAAAATGATTGATGAAAGTGGTATAGATTATAAATTATCTCCTATGGGAACAACTTTTGAAGTGGCAACAATGGAAGAAGCCCTTGAAATAATAAACAAAGCTTATAAACTTCTTGAACCGGATTGCAACAGAGTTTATTCTGTTGTTAAATTTGATATAAGAAAAGGCAAAGATAACAGATTAAAACAAAAGATAGAATCGGTAGAGAGAAATATTGGGAAAGAAGTTAAAAAATGATAAATATTTTCTTGATTTAGCCTATAAAGAAGCAGAAAAAGCATATAAAAAAGGAGAAGTGCCGGTAGGAGCAGTTGTTGTTTGCAATGGAAAAGTTATATCAAAAGCTCATAATTTAAGACAAACGAAAAAAAATCCTTTATATCATGCCGAAATATTAGCAATTCAAAAAGCATCAAAAAAATTAAAATCTTGGCGATTAGATGATTGTATTTTATATATTACCCTTGAACCTTGCTTAATGTGTGCCGGTGTAATAATGCAATCAAGGATAAAAAAAGTAATATTTTCAGCAGAAGATAAAAAAGCAGGTGTAGTATTAAACAATTTTAAAGTATTTGACGAAAAAAATTTACCATTTAAAATAGAATATAGTTTTATTTCCGACGAAAAAGCTATTAATATATTAAAGAATTTTTTCAAGGAGAAGAGAAATGAAAAAAATAATAATATTGATAATGATATTAATACCATTTTTTATACAAGCAAAAGAGATAAAAAATCATAAAAAAATAACAAAAAATCATAATGTATATAAAAAAACAACCAAAAAAAAGATAAAAAAAGTGTCTGCTGATTATGAAGATTTTGATATATATAAGACAAAAGCATATTTAGTTAAGGTGAATGGAAAAGTTATTTTAGAAAAAAATGCAGATGAACCTCTTCCTATGGCAAGTTTAACTAAAATAATGACTGCATTAATCGTTTTAGAAAAAATAAAACCAGAAGAATTTTTAATCGTATCAAAAAATGCAGCAAATGAAACAGGACATAGGGTTGATATAAAAGAAGGAGAAATTTATAAAGTGTATGATTTACTTAAAGCTGCTCTTATATCTTCCGGAAATGATGCATGCTATGCTATTGCAGAATATACCGGAGGAACAGAAGAAAATTTTGTCAGAATGATGAATAAAAAAGCAAGAGAACTCGGATTAAAAAATACACATTTTACAAATCCTTGTGGACATCATGATGATATGCATTACTCTACTGCAGAAGATTTAGCAAAATTAACAGAAATAGCAATGAAAAACGAGGTATTTAGAAATATAGTAAGAATAAAAGAAACCCAAATAGAAACCATGGATGGAAAAAGAATAATAACATTAAAAAACACAAATGAAATGCTAAGAAAAGATGAAGATGTTTATGGTGTAAAAACAGGATATACTCCCCAAGCCGGTAAATGTCTTATACTAAAAGCAAAAAAAGAAGGTAAAGATATATTAGTAGTCCTACTTAACTCAAAAGATAGGTGGAATGTAGCAGAAAAAATACTTAATGATATAAATAGTTTTGCTCAAATTGATAAAAAGATAGAAATTAATAATTGATTAATTTATTAGACAATTCTTATCATGTTATAATTATGGATAATGATAGAGAAAAAGCAATCAAGAAGGTTATTGAGTTTTTTAAAGAAGTTATTGTAGAGGGATAATGTTTGAAAAAAATATTTATTCTTACCTTGATTTTAATTTGTTATATACAAAATAGCAAAGGTGATGAGGTTTTTAATCTATTTGAAAAAGCTAAAAAAAATCTACAATTTCAAGAAAATATTTATCTAAATCAGGAATATTATAATCAAAAAGATGAGGCTCTAAGAAAAAGTAGATTTTTAGATTTAAATTCTAATATTTCTTATTCAAGAATAAAAGCTACAAAATTACAAAATTTTTATGATATATCAACAATAAATATATCAAATAATATTGATATTTTTAATAAAACAAAATACGATTTGAAAATAAATGAATTTGAAAAAGAAAAAGCCGAATTTTTAATACAAAAAGAACAACAACAGCTTTTTAAAAATATATTGGATTTATACACATCTTTATTGCTGTATAATCAGTTGATAAATCTACAACAAGAAAATATTGAATGGATACAAAAAAATTTAAAATTTACAAAAGATGCAATTCAACATGAATTATTCCCTCCTGTAGAAGAAGATAAATGGAAATCAAAACTTTTAACAGAAGAAGAAAAACTTATTAATTATAAGGAAAATAAAGATTTAATTGAAAAAAATCTCAAAATTTTAACCGGAGTTAACGATATTAAATTAGAAGAAATAAATATTCCGGAAAAGATAGAAGATTTGGAAAATATACAAAATAAAATTTTAGAAAGATATCCGGATTTAAAAATTTTAAATTTAGATAAATTTATCTTGGAAACAGATTACCAAAAAGAAAAGAATTATTGGTATCCAAACCTATCTATTTTTTATGAATACCAAATAAATAAAGACCCTACCGGAAATGGCAATCAAAACCTTATAGGAACATCCATTAACTTTAAAATATTAAACGGTGCAACAAAATATAATTTACTAAGCATAAAAACAAAAGAAAAAAGTATAGATATATTACAACAAAGAGAAAAGTTAAGAATAATTCAAGAAATAAACTCTATATATAGCTCTTTATCAGATGGATTAAAAAGACTTCCTTTAATTCAGCAAAAATATTCAATCTTAAAAGAAATACTTGATAAATATCAAAAAGCATACCAGATGAGACTTGTTGATTTTATAATGCTTGATAACTATTATAAAGATTATCTTTCAGCGAAGGAAAATTATATTCAAACTCAATTTAAGATATACTCCAATTATCAATTACTTAAATATTTAGCAACGGGGGAAATTTACAAATGAGAAGTTTAATCTATATATTTTTATTTTTTATTATATCTAACATTTACGCAGAAGATTTTGAAAATAAAACAGATAAAGTTGCTGTTCCTGTGAAAATTTCTAAACCTATGGAAAAAATTTCCTATTTAACAATAGAAGTTCCGGCAGTTGTAAATATTGATAATTTTTGCACAATAAATTCTAAAACAGAAGGATATATAACAACTTTAATAGGTAGAGGAGATTTTGTAAAAAAAGGAATGAAAATTGCCGAAGTTAAAAATGAGTTTTTAAAAACAAATATAGCCTCATTAAAGAATAAAATAAATCTTTCGGAAGAAGAATTAAATAATCTAAACAAAAAGTTAAAAAATTATGAAGAATTATACAAGTTAGGTCTATTATCAAAAAATGATTTATCAGATTTAAAAAACACAGTTATTGCAAAAAATTTAGAACTTGAAAATTTAAAAAATCAATTAAAACTTTCAAAAATACAGGAAGTTAATTCAAAAATATTGTCAACATGTGAAGGATACATAGTAGAAATAATTCCAAATCAATCATATATTCAGCTTGGTTCACAAATAGCAAAAGTATACAATCCTAAGAAAAATTTTTTATCTTTATACATTCCAATTGAATATCTTACCCAAATGAAAGTAAACCAAAATATAAAAATAAAAGTTTTACAAAAATGGTATACTGCTAAAATTAAGGAAATTATTCCTGTCTCCGAAGCAAATTTAATAGAAGTAAAAGTCTATCCTGTTAATGATTTTTCATTACCATTAAATTATAAATTTACTGCACAGGTAGAAATAAATGAAACAAAGGGATTTTCTATTCCAAAAGAAGCAATAATAATAAAAGATAATAAACCTTTTATCTTTGTTGTAGTAGGAAATAAAGCAAAAATTAGACCGGTAAATATTTTAAAAGATTTAGGCAATGAAGTGTTAGTTTCAGGAAATTTATCTCTTAACGACCAAATAATTATTCAAAATGCTTACAGGCTTGAAGATGGAACAGAGGTAATAATAAAATGAATGGAAAAAATTTTTTCTTATTTTTAATCCAAAGAAAATTTGCAATCTTATTAGCTTTATTATTACTTTCTTATATTGGTTATATCTCTTCTAAGGATATTCCAAGAGATGTTTTCCCGAATGTTTTTTTTCCAAGGATAGAAGTATCAATTGAAAATGGTTTTGCACCAGTAGAACAAATGCTTTTAGAAGTTACAAAACCTGCTGAAGAATCTTTAAAAACGATACAGAATGTAGAAAAAATAGTATCATCAACATCTGTTGGTTCTACTGATATTAATATGTATTTTGATTGGAATATTGACCCATATTTAGCTTTACAATTTGTTCAGGCAAGAGTTGCAGAATTAAAAA
Source organism: Venenivibrio stagnispumantis (assembly GCF_900182795.1). Taxonomy (NCBI): domain Bacteria; kingdom Pseudomonadati; phylum Aquificota; class Aquificia; order Aquificales; family Hydrogenothermaceae; genus Venenivibrio; species Venenivibrio stagnispumantis. The sequence goes on along the minus strand of NZ_FXTX01000015.1, from coordinate 5,724 downwards.
ATAGATTACCATCAAATTCAAATATTGTAGTAAGACAGGCAACTCCAAGTATGTATCCAATAGCAATATATGGAATATGTTCAAATTCTGTACCAAAAGAGAAATTGACAGAAATTCTTTATTATCAAATAAAACCAATTCTTTTATCTGTAAATGGAGTTTACGATATAGAGTTAAAAGCTCCTCAATGGCAAGAATATCATATCATTTTAGATTTAAACAAAATTGAAAATTATAATGTTGATATAAATAATCTCATTTCATATTTGAAAGAACAGACAAAAATTGATTTTATCGGTCAGTTAGACTCTTTCCATAAACAATATATTATATCTTTATATCAAAAACCAACAGATATTTATAAATTTTTGCAGCTAAAAATTCCTGTTTCAAATGGAAGATTTATCAGCCTTTCAGATATAGCTATAATTGTTAGTTCTACAAATCCAATAAAATCAATATCTGGATTTTCCGGTTATGAAAATGCAGTAGTATTTAATCTCTTACGACAACCAAATGCAAATGCCGTTGAAGTAGTAAAAAATGTTGATGATACTATTGAAAATATAAATCAGAAATTGAAAACACAAGGAATAATAATAAAAAAATCCTATGATTCAACTGCTTTTGTAGAAATGGCAATAAAAAGTGTTAAAGATGCAATAATACTTGGAAGTGTAATTGCTGTATTTATTATATTTCTATTTTTAAGAAAAATAAAATTATCATTAATAACTTTGTTTATTATTCCGGTAATATTTTTTATAACAATTATAGGTATTAAAATCACCAATTTAGATTTTAACTTATTTTCTCTTGGAGGATTAGCAGCTGCAATAGGTGGATTAATAGACCATATAATTATAGTTATAGAAAATATAGAAAGACATCTAAGACAAGGAAAAGATAAATTAAATGCAGTAATTGATGGCTCAAAAGAGATAATTCCTTTAATGAGTATAGCTACTTTTATATCTATTATTGTCTTTATACCTTTACTTTTGGTTTCCGGAATTGTTGGAGTTTTCTTTAAACAATTAGCATTAGTTTTAGTTGCAACATATCTAATATCACAACTTTTAGCTATATTTTTTGTTCCTGTTGTTGCTTATATACTTTTACCACAAAAAGAAGAGAAAAAAATTGATATTATAGATAAATTTAAAGAAAAATATATCAATTTTTTAAAGAAATCTTTTAAGTATGATTATATTTCTGTTCCAATTATTATTATAGGAATGATAACAACTTTTTTTCTTTATAAAACATTACCTTCAACATTTTTACCAAAATGGGATGAAGGAAATTTAGTATTAGATTTTAAATTTCCAACCGGAACATCCTTAGAAGAAAGTTATAAAGAAGCTATGAATATTGGGGAAATTATAAATAGCATTCCGGAAGTTGAAAGCTGGACATTAAGAATAGGAACATCCTTAGGAAATATAATCACTCAACCTAATATCGGAGATTTCCTTGTTGTTTTAAAAAATGATAGACAAAGGGATATTTTTCAAATAAAAGAAGAGTTAAGAGAAAAAATAAATTCTAGATTTCCTAATTTAGAAGAGTTTGATTTGCCTCAGGTTTTAGAAGATAGACTGGCGGATATAATGGGAGAAGAAGCTCCAATTTCCGTAATTTTATATGGTTCTGACCCAGAAAAACTTATAAAAACAGGACAATCAATAGAAAATATGTTAAGACAACAACCAATTTTAGAAGAAGTAAACCTTAAAACAAATTATGTTTCTCCTTCTATTAAAATAACTTTAAAACCGGATGCAGAAGCTATTTACGGTATAACCATAAATGATATTTACAACCAAATTTATAACATATATTGGGGAAATGTTATAGGAAATATAATGCAGGGAGAAAAAATATTTAATATTCGGATTTTAACTACACAAAAAAAGGATTTTTTTGAAATCAATGATTTAAAAATATATTCTAACAAATTAGGTAAATTAATACCTATCTCTTATGTTGCCGATATAAAAATAAAAGATAAAGAAGCTGAAGTAACCCATTATAATCTTTCTCCTGTTGCAATAATAACCGTAAGATTTAAAGGAAACGATATGTCAAAAGCCATTCAAGAAGTGAAGGAAACCTTAAGAAAAGCTCAAATTCCACGGGATATTTCGCCTATTATATCCGGATTTTACAAAGAACAACAAAAATCATTCAAAGAGATGTTTATAGTTATAATAATTTCTATAATTGTCATCTTAATAGCATTAATGTTTCAATTTAAAAATCTTAATATATCAATCTCAATACTATTGGCTCTTATTTTAACTCTTTTAGGAGTTTTTATAGGCTTATTTTTAACTAAAAAACCTATTGATATAACAGCTTTAATGGGAATGTTAATAGTTTTAAGCATTGTTATTAATAATAATATTCTTATATTTGATTTTTATGAGAAAAACCAGCAAAACAATATAACTGAAACAGAAAAAATTTTAAATGCAATATCTGTAAGATTTAGACCTATAATGATGACTATGTTATCAAACTCTTTTGCTATGTTACCTATTGCCTTAGCTATTGGAACAGGAACTCAAATAATTCAAAATTTAGCAATAGCAATGATTGGTGGTTTAATATTTGCAATTATTGTCAATTTATATATTATTCCTTTATTTTTTCATTACTTAAAAAGAAAGTTGCAATTTTAAAAAAAATTATTTATAATATATATCTCTCTTGGGAAAGTGGCGGAACTGGCAGACGCGAGGGACTTAAAATCCCTTGGGGGCAACCCCGTGAGGGTTCGATTCCCTCCTTTCCCACCATATAAAAATCTCACATCTTCCTAAAATCTGTGATATAATATTCTTTTGAAGAAAAATTTTTGTAGGAGGCTTATTGTATGTCAATAACTGTAGAAAAAAAACAGGAATTAATTAAAAAATTTGCATTACATGAGAAAGATACTGGTTCTCCAGAAGTACAAATTGCAATTTTAACAGAAAGAATTAATAATTTAACAGAGCATATCAAAGCAAATAAAAAAGACCTTCATTCAAGAAGAGGATTAATAGGTCTTGTTAATAAAAGAAGAAAACTTTTAAATTATTTAAAAAGAGAAAGTGAAGAAAGATATAAAAAGATAGTAGAGGAACTTGGATTAAGAGAATCAGCTGGGAGCAAATAATGGAAGGATTTAAAGTAGAAACCATTATAAATAATGCTCCTTATATTATTGAAACCGGATATTTTGCAAAACAAGCAAATGGTGCAGTAATAGTAAGGCAAGGGGACACAGCAGTTTTAGTAACTGCTGTAATTTCTGAAGAAGCAATAGCGGATATAGATTTTTTACCACTTACCGTTGATTATAGAGAAAGAAGTTATGCTTATGGTAGAATACCAGGTGGATTTGTAAAAAGAGAAGGAAAACCAACAGATAGGGAGATATTAATATCAAGAAATATAGATAGACCTATCAGACCATTATTTCCAAAAGGCTTTTATAATGATGTAATAATTTCTGCAATCACATTATCTGCAGATGACCAATTTGACCCAGATGTTTTAGCAATGGTTGGGGCTTCTGCTGCTTTAACAATTTCAGAAGCTCCTTTTGAAGGACCTATTGGAGCAGTTAGAGTATGTAGAGTAAATGGACAATTTATAGTAAATCCAACATATAGAGAAATTGCCCAGTCTGATTTAGAAATTGTGATGGCCGGAACAAAAGATGCAATAGTAATGGTAGAAGGTGGAGCAAAAGAAGTTCCGGAAGAAGAAATATTAGAAGCAATAATGTTTGGACATAATGAACTTAAAAAATTAATAGATATTCAAGAAGAATTAAAAGCAAAATGCGGTAAAGAAAAAATAAAAATTGCAGTAGAAGAAGATTTAGATATAAAAGAAAAATTAAAAAAAGCAACTTATGAAAAATTAAAAGAAGCATTTAATATATTAGATAAAAAAGAAAGAAACAAAAGAATTTCAGAAATTTTTGAAGAAGCTATAATAGTTCTACAAATTCCAGAAGAAAAGAAAAAAAGAGCTTCATTGTTCTATAAAGAGATTGTAAGTAATGTAATGAGAGAAAAAGTTGCAAAAGAAAAAATTCGTATAGATGGAAGAAAACCTGATGAAATAAGACCAATTTGGATAAAAACCGGAGTATTCCCAAGAATTCATGGTTCTGCGATCTTTACAAGAGGACAAACACAGGCATTTGTAGCAGTTACACTTGGAGCTCCTGGGGAAGAACAGATAGAAGAAAGTATAGAGCTTGGAGAAGTAACTAAAAGATTTATGCTCCATTATAACTTTCCACCATTTAGCACCGGTGAAGCTAAGCCAATGAGACCACCTTCAAGAAGGGAAATTGGACACGGGAATTTAGCAGAAAGAGCTTTAGAACCTTTAATACCTTCTGAAGAAGAATTTCCTTATGTTATAAGAGTTGTGTCAGATATTCTTGAATCAAATGGTTCTACATCTATGGCTACCGTTTGTGGTGGTTCCCTTGCATTATTTGATGCCGGTGTACCTATGAAGAAACATGTAGCCGGTATAGCAATGGGATTATTAAAAGAAGAAGATAGTTTCGTAATTCTTACAGACATACTCGGCGATGAAGACCATCTTGGAGATATGGATTTTAAAGTAGCAGGCACAAGAGATGGTGTTACTTCTATTCAGATGGATATAAAAATAAAAGGCTTAACAAGAGAAATTTTAGAAGAAGCTCTAAAAAAAGCAAGAGAAGGAAGATTATATATTTTAGATTTAATGTATCAAGCTATTCCTGAGCCAAGAAAAGAGTTATCTCCTTATGCTCCTTCTGTTGTTAAACTTAGAGTTTTACCTGAAAAAATACCTGTAATAATAGGTCCAGCAGGTAAGAATATTAAGAAAATAATAGAAGAAACCGGCGTAAAAATAGATATAGAACCGGATGGATTAATAAAAATATACTCAGTTCATAAAGCAAATGCAGAAAAAGCAATAGAAATGATAAATGAGCTTACTATGGATATAGAAGTAGGGGAAGTTTATCTTGGAAAAGTTACAAGGGTAGAAGATTACGGAGCATTTTTAGAGCTTTTACCTGGTAAATTATCTTTATTACATGTTTCTCAAATTAGTGATAAAAGATTAAAATCTGCAAAAGATGCAGTTAAAGTTGGAGATATTATAAAAGTAAAAGTTACAGAAATAGATGATCAAGGTAGAATAAAAGTATCTGCCAAAGATGTAAAAGAATCTGACGAACCAAAAAATAAATTAATAGAATAAAAAATCAAATAAGCCTTCCTATCACGGAAGGTTTTTCTTTATAAGAAAATTATTAATTTTATAAATTTTTATTGTTTCCATCTTTATTGTCTTTATTCTTGTACTTTAATTGAATTTGTGATAGCTTGCAAGATTTAGAATTAAATTTATTTACAATAAATGAAATTTATTATTGGTTGCGGGGGCAGGATTTGATACCAATTTGAAATCTGCATATCAAAAACGGGATAGAATTTTTATTCAAACTTAATTTTACGTATTGATTATAAAGGAACTTTTCAAGGAGTTTTAAGATGAGAGTAATACCAAAGCATAAGTTTGAAAAAGGCTTTATTTATCTCGGCAGGGGATACAAAATATACCAAAACCGAAAAGGAATGATAATTATATCACATTAAAAGCCTCCTTAATATAAGGATAAAAAGTTAAACTCTTAAGATGGTTTTCTGATAA
>NZ_FXTX01000014.1 GCF_900182795.1 Venenivibrio stagnispumantis | reverse complement strand
TTGAACACATTTTCTATGGAAAAGTTAAAAAATCTTACATTTTTCCCTTATATTAAAAATGCTTTATTGGGGTAATTTTATAATGGTTTTGGTATTACTAAACATATTCAAACAAACTTATAAAATTTTTAATAAAAAAATTCATCACTTAAATATCCGGTGCATATTTCTTTAACTTCTCCGGTCATTTTTATTTTCCAATCTTCTGATATTGATATTTTTAAAGTTCCACCGGGCATGTGAATATTTACATCTTTATTTATTAAACCTTTTTTATACAAGACAGAAGCAACCGCACAGGAAGAACTTCCGGAAGCGTATGTAAAACCTGCTCCTCTTTCCCACATTAAAATCTTGACATTATTTCTATCTATTGGTTTTGCAAATTGGACATTTATTCTGTTTGGGAAAATTGGTGCATTTTCTATAATAGCTCCGTATTCTTTTATCTCATTTTCATCTAAATTCTCTCTTATAATTACACAATGGGGATTTCCTACAGATACGCAATTTATTTCAAACTCTTTATCCTTAAAAATAACCTTTTCTCCAAGGCATTCTTCTTTATCAATATTAACCGGAATTTCTTTTGATTTAAAATTAGCTTTTCCCATATCTATGGTTATTATTTTTGCTTTATTATTTTCAGATTTTTCTATAAATGCTTCTACTATATCTGTTTTTGTTTCTATATAAAATCTATCTTTTTTTACATATCCATAATCATATAAAAATTTAGCAAATATTCTAAGTCCATTTCCGCTTTTTTCTGCTTCTGAACCATCAGGATTAAATATTCTTATCTTAGCATCAGCAACTTTTGAAGAATATCTTAAAAGTAATCCGTCTGAACCTACACCATAATGAACATCACATATTTTTTTTATAAAATCCGGAGTAATCTCAAAATCTATTTTTTCTCCATCCATAACTATATAATCATTCCCAAGCCCGTGTGATTTTACAAAAAAATATTTTTCCATACAAACCTCCTGCTATAAATATCAATAATTAACAGATTTATTTTTAAATTTTCTACTTGGTTTATTGTATGCTTTCCATAAATCATAATCTATTTGTAATCCAAGCCAGAATTCTGCAGTTGTTCCAAACCTTTGAGAAAGTCTAATAGCCATTTCAGGAGTTATTCCTCTTTTTTTATTTATTATCTCATTAATAGCCCTTATACTAACTCCAAGTTCTTTAGCAAGTTTTGATTGGGAAAGCCCTAAAGGCTTCATAAATTCTTCTTCAAGAATTTCTCCTGGATGTGTAGGTTCTCTTTTAAGCTCAACAATAGGAACAGCTTCTATATACTGCTTATTTTTTAAAGCTTCTTTGAATTCTTTTATATTCATCACAAAACCTTTTTATTATCTTTAAAAGGTAAATTCATAATAAGTTTATCATAGCTTAATAAAAGTTGCCTTAAATTTAAAATGAGGATAAAATATTTTTTTGGCATAAATTTTGCATAAGGAGAGAAAGTGGAGAAAAAATTAGCATTTGCTGTTGATATTAATGATTTAGAAGAAGCAAAAAAAGTAATAAAAGAGATAGAGCATAAAGATATTATTATAAAAATAGGATACAACTTATTTATAAAAGGTGGTTATGGCTTGATTGATTATATAAAAAATCTTGGATTTGAGATATTCTTAGATTTAAAACTTCATGATATTCCAAACACAGTATATAATGGAGTTTTATCGGCTAAGGAGCTAAATATAGATTACCTTACTATCCACTCTCTTGGTGGTAAAGAAATGCTTGAAAAAGCATACGAAGCAAAACAAAACTCAAATCTAAAAGTTATAGCTGTAACCATCTTAACAAGCCATAATGAAGAATATAAAAATTATATAAAGACAGAATATTCTTTAAAAGAGCTTGCTTTTAACTTGGCAAAAACAGCAATTGATATAGGAATAGATGGAGTTGTTTCATCTGCCCATGAAGTTAGATTTTTAAAAGAAAATATAAATAAAGATTTTATAGCAGTTGTCCCCGGTATAAGATTTGATAATAATAAAATGGATGACCAACAGAGAATAGCAACACCGGAAGAAGCAGTAAAAAATGGAGCAGATATAATAGTAGTAGGAAGACCTATATTAAAAGCTGAAAATAAAAATAAAATAATAGAAGAGATAATTAACAGGATGAGGGTATGAAAAACACATTATCACTAAAATTAAAAAATAAATTAACCCTTACATTAAGTTTAAAACAACAGATAACAATTTTAACCCTTCAAAAAGTTGAAATAGAAGAACTAATTAGAAATGAGCTTGAAGAAAATCCATTTTTAGAAGAAGAGATTAATATTATAAAAAATGATATTGATTATGAGCCAAAATATGATTATTATGAAGATGATGAAGAAAAAGATAATCCTTTAAACAGAATAGCTTATCAACCATCTTTTTTAGATTTTATCTCTTCTCAAATAGATTTAGAATTTGATGATAATGAAAAAGAGATAGCTTATGAAATAGTAGGAAATCTCAACGAAAAAGGATTTTTAGATACCCCAATTAAAGAGATTGCAGAGAAATTTAAAGTAGATGAAGAAATAGTAGAAAATATAAGAAAAAGAATAACAAGATTAGAGCCAGCCGGTATAGCATCACTTAATATAAAAGAGGCATTGATTGTTCAATATGAAGAGAGATTTGGCGAAGACCAGATAATAAAAGATATTATAAACCAAGATTTAGAACATATTACAGATATTGATTATCTTAAAAAGAAATATAAAGATGAAAAAATAGAAGAAAAAATCCAATTAATTAAATTACTTAATCCTTATCCATTATCAAATTTTTCATCTGAAAACACTATATATGTAGAGCCGGATATATTTATATATGAAAGAACACCAACAGATGGCAATCCGGAAGAATTTGAGATAGTAATAAATGAAAAAAATATTCCAAAACTAAAATTTGTAAATTCTTATAAAAAAGCTTTAAATAATAAAAATATTAATCCCCAAACAAAACAATTTTTATATACAAAATTACAACAAGCAATAGGAATAGTTAAAGGGCTACAACAAAGAAGAGAAGAATTATACAAACTTGCAAAAATTCTTGTTAATCATCAAAAAGATTTTTTAAAATACGGAAAAGAACATATAAAACCACTTACATTAAAAGATGTAGCAAAAGAGATGGATTTACATGAATCAACAATTAGCAGAATTGTTTCATCTAAATATGCACAAACACCACAAGGATTTTTGCCACTTAAAGCATTTTTCTCAACAAAACTAAATACAGAAAGTGGAAATATTTCACCAGAAAGTGTAAAATATTTAATTCAAAAATTAATAGAAGAAGAAGATAAATCTAATCCTTTAAGTGATACACAGATAGCCCAGATATTACAAGAAAAAGGAATAAAAGTAGCAAGAAGAACAGTTGCAAAATATAGAGAAGAAATGAATATACCGGATTCAAGAAAAAGAAAGGTTATTACATAAAAGGAGGCAAGAAAATGCAGATTGAACACGTTGGAAAAAACATTGATGTAACAGATTTTATCAAAGCTTACACAGAACATAGGCTTGAAAGAATTAAAAGATACATCAAAGATTTAGATGTATCTGAAGATTCTGTTAGAGTTAGGGTAGTGTATGATTTTGAAAAACACAGACATAGAAATAGAGTAGATATAGATATCTATTTTAATACACCCGGTGGTGGTGTTATCCACGCATGGGAAGAAAGTAATGATTTGTATTCTGCAATAGATTTTGCTATGGATGAAGTAGAAAGACAATTAATTAGATTAAAAAGCAGAAGGGTAGAAGAAAAAAGAAGAGCAGCTAAGCTTGAATCATTAAAAGAACATACTGCAGAAACACCATCCATAGAAAGACCATTAATAACCTTAGAGCCTTTACCGGTTGAAAAACCTATGACTGTGGAAGATGCAAGATTGCTTCTTGAAGAAATGGGAACATTTTTCTTGCCATTTAGAAATGCAGAAACAGGGGAAATTAATGTTATTTACAGAAAGAAAGCCGGAAATTATGGCTTAATTGCTTCAAATGTTTAATAATTGATTTTTTTATATTTTTAATGTATAATACTGTTTTGCTTAATTTGTTGTAAATAAAATCTGAAAGGAGTGAAAGAAGATGAAAACATTCTATCTTCGCAAAGAAGATGTTAAGAGAGATTGGTATGTAATTGATGCAACCGGAAAAAACCTTGGAAGATTGGCATCTCTAATAGCAAATGTTTTAAGAGGAAAACATAAACCTGTATTCCAAAAAGATGTAGATTGTGGAGATTTTGTTATCGTTTTAAACGCAGATAAAATAACTGTAACCGGAAAAAAATTAACAGATAAAGAATATAAATTCCATACAAATAGACCAGGTGGATTGAAAGTAAGAACTCTTGAATGGATGCTCCAAAACAAGCCAGAAGAAGTGTTAGCATTGGCTGTTGAAAGAATGCTTCCTAAGAATAAATTGCAAAAAAGATTTATGAAAAGATTAAAGATATATACTGGCTCGGAACATCCTCATCAAGCACAAAATCCGAAGCCACTTGAAGATTTAGCTAAATTATGGAAAGCTATATAAGGAGGTTAAACTTTGGCTACAGAAAAAGCAATCAAAATAGACCCTAAGGTAGCAAAATACGGAACCGGTAGAAGAAAAGAAGCAGTTGCAAGAGTATGGATATTACCTGGAGAAGGAAGAATATTTGTTAAATCTTCATCAGGTAAAGAATGGAATGCAAAAGATTATTTTGAAAGAGATATTCTTATTGAAAAAATAAATCAACCTTTTGTAGTAACTGAAACTCTTGGAAAATTTGATGTATATGCAACAGTAGAAGGCAGTGGAAAACCGGCTCAAGCAGAGGCGGTTATGTATGGAATAGCGAAAGCCCTTGAAGCTTATAATCCTGCATTTAGAACTCCTCTAAAATCTGCAGGATTAATGACAAGAGATGCAAGAGTTAAAGAACGTAAAAAATACGCTCAAATGGGTGCAAGAGCGAAATACAGATGGTCTAAACGTTAATATTTATTATGAAAAATGTTGCTGTTATCGGAGCTTCCGGATATACAGGCATAGAATTATTAAGAATATTATCAAATCACAGATATGTTAATGTAAATCAGATAACATCAAGACAATATAAAGGAAAGGCATTAAAAGATGTCTTTCCCTTCTTATATAAATCTAAATACCAAGATTTAATTTTTACAGAAGATATAGATTTAGAAAAATCCGATATATATTTTTTATGTCTTCCTCATGACGCATCTTTGCATATTACAAAATCTTTAAAAGATAAAGGCAAAATAGTAATAGATTTATCTGCTGCTTACAGAATAAAAGATAAATCAGTATATCTGGATTATTATAATTTTGAACATCCTTATGATGATTTGCTTAATGAGGCAGTTTATGGACTGCCGGAAATTTATAGAGAAGATATAAAAAAAGCTACTATTATTGCAAATCCAGGTTGTTATCCAACATCTATAATCCTTGCTTTGTATCCGGTTGTAGATAAAATAGAAGATATAATAATTATCAATTCATTATCAGGAATATCCGGAGCAGGAAGACATTTAAAAGAAGATTTTTTATATCCGGAAGCATTTTCAAATGCTTATGCTTATTCTGTTGAAAAGCATAGACATACACCGGAAATTGAGTTTATTTTGTCAGATTTATCAAAGAAAAATATTAATATAAGATTTATTCCTCATATTATTCCAGTATCAAGAGGAATGCTATCAACAATAAATATAAAAATAAATCTTTCAAAAGATGAAATTATTCAAATATTTAAAGAAAAATATAAAAATGAACCATTTATAAGAATAAGCGATAAACCGCCAAGAATTAAAGAAGTTGCAGGAACAAATTTTTGTGATATTTACATAACGGAAGATAAAAAAACCGGATTAATCACAATTATATCAGCAATAGATAATCTTGGTAAAGGTGCATCTTCCCAAGCAATCCAAAATATGAATATAATCCTTAATATAGATGAAACAGAAGGATTAATTAATTATTCTATCTGGCCATGATACAAAAAGAAAGAGCCCTTGAGATAATATCTAATCTGAAAAAAGCAAAAATCCTTGTGATAGGAGATATTATTTTAGATAAATATCTTTGGGGAAATGTGGAAAGAATTTCTCCGGAAGCACCTGTTCCGGTTGTTGAAGTAATTAAAGAAAATTATAATCTTGGCGGAGCTTCTAATGTTGCCAATAATATAGCATCATTAAATGCAGAAGCTATTTTAATTGGTGTTGTCGGCAAAGATGAAAATGCAAAAATATTAAAAAATCTGCTTGAAGAAAAAAATATAAAATATGCCCTTGTAGAAGATAAAGAAAGACCAACAATAGAAAAAACAAGAATTATAGCAGTAAGCCAGCAATTACTTAGAATAGACAGAGAAAATAAAGCTAAACTTTCTAAGGAAATAGAAGAAGAGATAATAAAAAATATAAAAAATGTTTTAGATAAGGTAGATAGTATTATTGTATCTGATTACGGAAAAGGTGTAATTACCCAAAATATTATGGATTTATTAGTATCTTCCGGAAAGATGATATTTGTAGACCCAAAACCTTCTAACTTTATGCTTTATAAAAATACAACAATATTAACACCAAATAGAAAAGAAGCCTATGAACTTGTTAAAGCAGACAAAGAAGAAAGTTTAGAAAATGTAGCAAAAAAAATAATGGAAAATCTAAATCTTCAAAGAGTTCTTATAACTTTAAGTAGTGAAGGTATGGCTCTTTTTGAAAAAGATAAAGTAATAAAAATTCCTGCAAAAGCTAAAAAAGTTTATGATGTGACCGGAGCAGGAGATACAGTAATATCTGTCCTATCAATGGCTAAATCAATCGGAGCAAGTTGGGAAGAAAGTGCAATAATTGCAAATTATGCTGCCGGTTATGTTGTAGGAGAAATAGGAACGGCAACAGTTACAGAAGATATATTAACCTCTCTTTTCAGTTAAACTATAATGTTATAATATTTTTAAGATTTTGGAAGGAGAAGAAAAATGCTTATAAAGTTTTTCATCAAACCAAGAAAAGGAGTTTTAGACCCTCAAGGTAGAGCTGTTGCAGAAAGTTTAAAATCCCTTGGATTTAATGATGTAAAGGATGTAAAAGTAGGAAAATATATAGAAGTATATATTGAAGATAAAGAAAAAGATAAAGCCTTAGAAGAAGCAAAAGAGATGGCAAAAAAAGCCCTTGTTAATGATTTGATAGAAGATTATGAAATAGAAGTTGTAGAGGTAAGGTAAGTTGAGATTTGCAATAGCTGTATATCCCGGTTCTAATTGTGATTATGATATGTATTATGTTATTACCCAGATATTAAAAAAAGATGCCCAGTTTGTAGATTATAGAGAAACTGATTTATCTAAATTTGATTGTGTAGTAATTCCGGGGGGATTTTCTTTCGGAGATTATTTAAGACCGGGAGCAATAGCTTCACATACACCTCTTACAAATGCTATAAAAGAATTTGCAGAAAAAGGAAAATTAGTAATAGGAATATGCAACGGATTTCAGATATTAACAGAAAGCCATTTATTACCGGGGGCATTACTACCTAACAATCACGGCAGATTTATCTGTAAAAAACAGTATCTAAAAGTTGAAAATAATGATACACCATTTACAAAATTAACAAAAAAAGGAGAAATATTACAGATACCTATTGCCCATCATGATGGAAATTATTTTTGTGATGAAGAAACTTTAGAAGAGATGGAGAAAAACGGACAGATAATATTAAGATATTGTGATGAAAATGGAAATATAACAGAAGATAGCAATCCTAATGGCTCATTGCAAAATATAGCCGGAATAACCAACAAAAATAAAAATGTTTTCGGATTGATGCCGCATCCGGAAAGAGCAAGTGAAATATTACTTGGCAGTGAAGATGGAGTTAAAATATTAAAATCAATAATAAGCTAAAAGAGGAAAAAATGACAAATAAAGAAAGAAAAAAATTAGATGATTTAATAGCAAGAGTTTTTACCCTTGCATTCCAACTTGGCACAAATGTAGACCAACTATATAGAGAAGTAAGAGAGCTAAGATTTAATACTCAAGATAAAGATTTTGAAGCGGCACTTATAAATTTAGAACATGCATTTTTTATGGTAGTCCAATCTATCAATATCTTAAAAGAGCAAAGTAGAAATGCAACAATCCCAACAAGAAAAGCCGGCTGAAATACTAAAAATATTTCTAAAAGCTTATCAAATTACAGAAGATAAAGGAAAGATAAAACCCATAGAAGATATAGAAACACCGCTTATATTGGTAGAAAATATAGAAAATTTTAAAGAAAATTGTTTTTGGGTAAATATCAAAAATTTATGGATACTTATAGCCAAAGTTCCACCGGTTGTTTTAACAAAAGGAGATTTTATATTATTCAGAGAAAAAAATAAATGGGGAATGTTTAAATATCTCGGAGAAGAAAAAGAAGAATTTATCCTCACAGATGCAAAAGAAAAAAGAAAAACAAAAGTTAAAAAAGATATAATTTTTTCATTATCTTTATTTGGAAAAATTTTAAGAGTTCAAAATAAGGTCTGAAATGAAAAGATTATTTTTATTTTTAATATATTTTATAAATATAGCATTTGCAATAGATGGTAAAGAAAATAATTTTCAAGATAAAGATTTTCCAATCTATGCCAATAATCCAAAAAATCAGGTAATCTTTCCAATATTTGGAACACCTACTACTTATATTGTAAAAAATGGTAAAAAGATAAATATAATCTATGGGGCTGTTACAGAAGAAAATCTTGTAAAATTTTTAAGAGAAAGTTTAAAAAAATAATAGATGATAATTGAAGATTTGACAGAAAAAGATATAGAGCCGGTAAAACAGATAATAAAAGAAGCATTAAATAGAGATTATCAATTTTCCAAAAATGCAATCAAAAAAATATTGAAAATAAAAGATAAAATAGTAGCCGTATTTGAGCTAAATATAATATTTGATACAGCAGAGATTCTTATTATATCAGTTAAACCGGAATATCAGCAAAAAGGGATAGGAAAAGAGATTATGAATTACATCATCAACTTTTGTAAAAGCAATAATGTAAAATATATATACTTAGAGGTAGCAGAAAATAATCAAAAAGCCATAAATTTATATAAAAAATTTGGATTTGAGGTTTATAATATAAGAAAGGATTATTATGAGAATAATATAAATGCTCTATTGATGAAAAAGGAGATTATATGCAAAATTTAGAAAAAATAAAGAAAATCATAGAAGAGCATAAAAAAGAATTGGAAGAAAAATATCATATAAAAAGTATGGCTATATTTGGTTCTTATGTCAGAGGGACACAGACAAAAGAAAGCGATATAGATATATTAATTGAGTTAAAAGAGCCAATTACTTTAATTCAATTTATAAAACTTGAAAAATACCTATCAGACCTGCTGGGAATAAAAGTTGATTTAGTAATGAAAAAATCACTAAAACCTTATATAAAAAAACAAGTTCTAAAAGAGGCAATTTCATTATGAAAAAATACTATCAAGATTATATAAACGATATATTGGAAGAGTGCACTTATCTAATAAATAGAAGCAAAAATTTAAGTTTTTCAGAATTTGAGAAAAATGAAGATTTAAGAAGAGCTTTTATACGAAGTTTAGAAATTATTGGAGAAGCAGTTAAAAAGCTACCGGAAGAAATAAAAGAGAAAAATAAAAATATTCCATGGAAAGAGATAGCAGGAATGAGAGATAAATTAATACATGACTATTTTGGAGTAGATTACGAAATTATCTGGTTGACAGTTAATGAGGATATACCTTTCCTAAAAAAAGAGTTGGAAAAAATATGTTTCTAATTTAAATTTAATTACATAGGAGTTATAAGATGCAGATAAGAGGCAGAAATTTAGAGTTATTGATTCCGGAAGCTCAGATAAAAGAAAAAGTTAAAGAGATAGCAGAAAAAATTAATCAGGATTTTGAAGGAGAAGAGATTTTAGCAGTTTGTATTTTAAAAGGAGCTTTTATCTTTTTTTCGGATTTGGTAAGGGAGCTAAAAGGTAAAGTTTATATAGATTTTATGCAAGTTTCTTCTTATAAAACAGAAATGGAAAGTTTTGGAGAAGTGATATTTATAAAAGAGATGTCAGAAGATATAAAAGATAGAAATGTGCTTTTAATAGATGATATTATAGATACGGGAAGAACACTTAAAGCTTTGGTAGAAGCATTATCACTTAGAAATCCAAGGAAATTAAAAACGGCAGTATTGCTTGATAAAAAAGAAAGAAGAGAAGTAGATTATGAGGCTGATTATACCGGTTTTGTTATACCGGATAAATTTGTTGTAGGATATGGATTAGATTGGGCAGAAGAAGGAAGAACATTAAAAGATATATATATGGTGGTGTAGATGGATAAAATATTTGAAGGAATTTATAGATTTAAAAATGAAGATTATGAAACACATAAAGAGATTTTTCAAAAGTTAAAAGATAAACAAAATCCACATACTTTATTTATAGGATGTGCTGATTCCCGTATTATACCAAATCTTATAACAAAAACATTACCCGGTGAATTATTTACCGTAAGAAATATTGCTAACTTGGTTCCTCCATATAGAGATACAAATGATTATGTTGCAACTACATCTGCAATAGAGTATGCAGTTTTAGTGTTAAATGTTGAAAATATTGTAATATGTGGACATTCAA
Source organism: Venenivibrio stagnispumantis (assembly GCF_900182795.1). Lineage (NCBI taxonomy): Bacteria > Pseudomonadati > Aquificota > Aquificia > Aquificales > Hydrogenothermaceae > Venenivibrio > Venenivibrio stagnispumantis. Next base: position 31,730 of record NZ_FXTX01000014.1, on the reverse strand, counting down.
ATTGTGGAGGTTGTGCTTCTGTTTATAAAACAGAGGAAGAGCTTAAAAATATTCCTCATGTAAAAAAATGGATAGAATTGATAAATCCGGCAAAAGAAAAAGCTTTGCAAATTTGTAAAGATAATCCATATAAATTATAAATGATTACAGAACAATTAAATATAATAGAGCAGATAAAAAATTTATTAACTTACCCTTTTATAAGAGATAGATATATAGAAGGAAAATTAAAAATTTATGGTTGGTATTATATAATAGAAACCGGAGAAATTTATAATTATGATAAAGAAACCGGTGAATTTAAATTAATTGTATAAAAAGGAGTGATAAGGATGAAAATGGCAGATGTTTCTTTAAAATTTGAAACAATAAGAACAGCTCAGGCAGAAGGAAAGATATATCTTTCAAAAGAAACCATAGATGTGATAAAAAATAAGCAAATTCCAAAAGGAGATGTTATCACTGCTACTGAAATGGCAGGAATTCTAGGAGCAAAGAAAACTCCGGAAATACTTCCATTTTGTCATCCTATCTTAATAGACCAAGCTTATGTAGAAGTAAAACTTGAAGAAGATGGTATATATGTTAAATCTTTTGCAAGAGGTGAAAAGAAACATTAAAGCTTTATTATTATTCGCATTAATGTATAAAGATGAAGAATATCTCAAAAAAGCAGAAGAAGAGATAAAAAGAGATTGGGGAGATATTATTTTTGAAAAATATATAGGCATAAAAGATTATTACAAATATTATGAAAAAGAAATGGGGGAAGGACTTCATAAAAAATTTGTAGCTATTGATAACCTAATAGAAAAGGATAAATTAATTGAACTAAAAAAATATAGTATGAAACTTGAAGATAAATACAGGATAAACTCAAACAGAACAGTAAATATAGACCCTATATATCTTGATATGTTTCAGGTAGTAGTTGCAAGCTCAAAAGATAAAGGAAGCCGAATATATCTTGGAGAAGGTGTATTTGCAGAAATAGAGCTTCTTTATCATCATGGCAGTTTTCATCCTCTATTATGGACATATCTTGATTATAAAGAAAATATTGATTTTTTCAATGAAGTAAGAAAAATTTATCTATCAAAAAGGAGTTAATTTGAAAAAATTAAGAGCAGATAAAGAAATAACATTAAAAGATTTTGTTGCAGAAAAATTGAAAATATCAAAAAATAAAGCAAAAGAGATAATAGATTCAAGAAATGTTTTTGTAAACAATAAAAGAGTATGGATAGCTACACATACATTAAAATATGGCGATATTGTTGAGATTATAGAAACTCAAACAAATTTGCCTGTAAAAGTAGGTATATTATATGAAGATAACTATATAATTGCAGTAAATAAACCGGCTAATATAATTTCTGAAAATGAAAAAAACTCTATTGAAGATATACTTAGAAATCAAAAAAATAATAAAAATATAAAAGCTATCCATAGATTAGATAAAGAAAGTTCCGGAATTTTACTTTTTGCAAAAAATTTTGGAATTTATGAAAGATTTAAAGAGTTATGGCAAAAAAAAGATATTACTAAAATTTATTTAGCAATATCCCATAATGAGGCAACATTCAGCAATATAACAATAAGAGAGCCAATAGATGGAAAAGAAGCAGTTTCCCATGTTAAATTAATAAAAAAAGGAAATGGATTTTCTTATTTTGAAATAAATATAGAAACCGGAAGAAAACACCAAATAAGAAAACATCTTGCCTCAATAAGACATCCAATAGTTGGAGATAAAATTTATGGAGTAAAAAAAGTTGAAAACAATCTAATTAAAAATATAAAAAGACAGATGCTTCACGCATTTAAATTATTATTTACCCATCCATACACTGATAAAAAAATATCCATAACTGCACCTATACCTCACGATTTTGAGTACCTATTAAAGAAAATTTAATTAATTTCAATCTTTATTGAAATCACCCTTAAAAGAATTTATAATAAATCTGTAAAAATTATATATTTTTATAAGGAGAAGAGATGAAAATACATATAGCCCATAGTCCGGATTCTGATGATGCATTTATGTTTTATGCTATTAATACAAAAAAGATAGATACCAAAGGTTATGAATTTATAGATGTTCTTTCAGATATAGAAACATTAAATAAAGAAGCATTAAAAGGACGTTATGAAGTTTCTGCAATATCAATCCATGCATTTCCATTGGTAGCAGATAAATATGCTTTATTATCAAGTGGTGCAAGTATGGGGGATAATTATGGTCCTATCGTTGTATCAAAAGAAGATATAAAACCGGAAGATTTAATAAATAAAAAGATAGCGGTTCCCGGTTTATTGACTTCTGCCTTTCTCGCATTGTCTTTATTCTTAGGGACAAAAGATTTTAATTATGAAGTAATGCCTTTTGATAAAATTATAGATGCAGTAAAAGAAGGAAAAGTAGATGCAGGGCTAATTATACACGAAGGACAATTAACTTATAAAGATGAAGGTTTAAAAGAAGTTATAGACCTTGGAAAATGGTGGTATGAAAAAACTGATGGATTACCATTACCGCTTGGTGGCAATGTTATAAGAAAAGATCTTGGTGAAAAAGTTATGAAAGAAATTTCCGAAATATTAAAAGAAAGTATAAAATATTCATTAACTCATAGGGAAGAAGCAGTAGATTATGCATTAAAATTTGCAAGAGGTATGAATAAAGAAAAGGCAGATAAATTTATAGGAATGTATGTAAATGATTTAACGGTAGATTACGGAGAAAGAGGGAAAAAAGCCATAGAGATATTTTTAAAAGAAGCATACGAAAAAGGATTAATTGAGAATTTACCAAAAATAGAATTTGTATAAATAGGGGTGAGTGCTATGAAAATATTGGTATTGGATGAAGATTCTGCAACTGCAGAAGTTTTAAATGAGGTTGCTCAGCTTAGCGGTTCTAAAATTATAAATATTCATAATATAGATGAGGCTAAAAATATTCTCCTGAATGAAGAGATTGATGCGGTTGTATCCGAAAGAAAAATAGGAAATAGACCAGCTGTTGAGATTTTAGTATATTTAAGAAAGCAACTAAATAAAGATATTCCTTTTATTATATTATCTTCATCTTTAACAGACCAAGAAAAGGAATATTTTACGAGACTTGGGGCAGATACTGTTATAGAAAAACCATTCAACCCTCTTGAAGTATTCTTTTACATTACGGAGATATTAAAAGAGAGAAAAGGTGAAGAATATGTTAAGGAAAGATTAATTGAAGAAAAAATTGATAAAGAAACAGCGAAATCAATTATTGCAAGAATTATTGAATTTATAAAGAAACTTTTAGGAATTGGAAAAAAAGATTAATGGATTTTGAAGATTGGAAAGAAAGATTAAAAAAGGCTTCTGAAGAAAGTATTATTATTGTTGAAGGTAAAAAAGATAAAGAAAAATTAAATAAATATAGTATCAAAAATATCTTTGTAATCCAAGGTCAAAAATTTTATGATATCATTGATTATATAGCAGAAAATTACAAAAAATGCATAATTCTTACTGATTTAGATAAACATGGTGAAAAAATTTATCAAAAATTAAGCTTTGCATTATCAAAAGAAGGAGTAGAAATAGATAATAGTTTTAGGGAAAATTTAAAAGAGATAAATGTTGAAGAGATAGAAAATCTACCATAAAATATTTATCTTAAATCTTTATTGAGGTTTGTAATTGTTAGCAAAAAGAATAATACCTTGTTTAGATGTTAATAAAGGAAGAGTTGTAAAAGGTGTAAATTTTTTAAATCTTATTGATGCAGGAGATCCGGTAGAGATAGCATCTTTATATCAAGAGCAAGGTGCCGATGAAATAGTATTCCTTGATATTACGGCATCTGCAGAAGATAGGGATATTATTCTTGATGTTGTCAAACATACTGCAGAAACTGTTTTTATGCCTTTAACGGTCGGTGGTGGTGTAAGGTCATTAGAAGATATTAGAAAATTACTTGAAAATGGAGCAGATAAAGTATCTATCAATACTGCTGCTGTTAAACAGCCTTCCTTGGTAGAAAGTGCAGCCCTTAGATTTGGCTCATCAACAATTATAGTAGCAATAGATGCAAAAAAAGTTGCAGATAATAAATGGAAAGTATATATAAATGGTGGAAGAACGGAAACAGATTTAGATGCTGTAGAATGGGCAAAAGCAGTAGAATCCCTCGGAGCAGGAGAAATACTGCTTACATCTATGGATAAAGATGGAACAAAATCCGGTTATGATATAGAACTTACAAAAGCAGTAAGTGAAGCAGTAAAAATTCCTGTGATAGCTTCCGGTGGTGCAGGTAATAAAGAGCATTTTTATCAGGCATTTACAGAAGGAAAAGCAGATGCCTGTCTTGCAGCTTCTTTATTTCATTTCAGAGAGCTTGAAATACCTGATTTAAAATTATATCTAAAAGAAAAAGAAATAAATGTTAGATTATAAAGGAGATAAACTATGGAAAAGAAGGTATTAATATACGATACAACATTGAGAGATGGAACACAGGCAGAAGGTATAACCGTTTCTGTTGAAGATAAATTAAGAATAGCAGAAAAGCTTGCAGATTTTGGAGTTCATTATATAGAAGGTGGATGGCCAAGCTCTAATCCAAAAGATATGGAATTTTTCCAAGAAGCAAAAAAATTAAATTTAAAAAATACGAAATTAACAGCATTTGGAATGGCAAGAAGAGCTTCTCTTAAAGTAGAAAATGACCCTCAAATTCAGGATTTAATCAAAGCCGAAACACCGGCTATAACCATATTCGGTAAAAGCTGGGATTTGCATGTTACAGAAGCTTTAAAAACAACCCTTGAAAAAAATTTAGAAATGATTTATGACAGTATCTTATATCTTAAAAAATATACAGATGAAGTTATATTTGATGCAGAGCATTTTTTTGATGGATATAAAGCAAATCCGGAGTATGCAATAAAAGTTTTAAAAGTTGCAGAGGAAGCCGGAGCAGATTTCCTTGTTCTGTGCGATACAAATGGTGGAACATTACCAAATGAAGTAGAAAATATATTTAAAGCTGTAAAAGAAGCCGGTATAAAATCAAAACTTGGTATTCACGCCCATAATGATTCAGACACAGCAGTATGGAACTCAATAGTAGCAGTTTTAAATGGAGCAGTTCAGGTGCATGGCACTATAAACGGATTTGGTGAAAGATGTGGAAATGCAAATCTTTGTTCAATTATACCTAATTTATCTTTAAAACTTGGATATGAAACAGTTACAAGAGAAAATATTAAAAAATTAAAAGAAGTATCTAATTTTGTAGCAGATATTGTTAATATGCCCGTTCCAAAAAATATGCCTTATGTTGGAGATAGTGCATTTGCCCATAAAGGTGGAGTTCACGCTTCGGCAGTATTAAAAACACCAAGAAGTTATGAACATATATTACCAGAAGAAGTTGGAAATAAAAGAAAAATACTTGTTTCTGATTTGGCCGGAAAAAGCAATATTATATACAAAGCCAGAGAGCTTGGAATAGAGATAGATGAAAAAGATGAAAGAATTGCAAAAATAGTTCAGGAGATAAAAAGACTTGAAAATGAAGGATACCATTTTGAAGCGGCAGAAGCTTCCCTTGAAATACTTATAAGAAAACATTTAGAAGGTATAAAAAATTATTTTGATTTAGATGCTTACAGAGTTTTAATTGCAAGAAGATATACAGATAAATCTCCAATTTCTGAAGCAACCGTTAGAATAAAAATTGATAATGATTATGAACATACAGCATCCTTGGGAAATGGTCCTGTAAATGCCCTTGATAGAGCATTAAAGAAAGCATTAATAAATAAATATCCTTCTCTTGCAGAAGTAGAGCTTATAGATTATAAAGTTAGAATAGTAAATGAAACCGGTGGAACAGCTGCAAAAATAAGGGTTTTAATAGAAAGCAGAGATAAAGAAAAAAAATGGGGAACAGTGGGAGTTTCTGATAATATTATAGAAGCTTCATGGCAAGCTGTAGTTGATAGCCTTATTTACAAATTGATAAAAGACGGAGTATAGAATGAAAAATAGCCATGTTTTTTTATCTGTTTTACATTATCCGGCAGTAAATAAAGATAAAAAATGGATATGCACCTCTTTTACAACCCTTGATTTTCACGATATAGCAAGACCGGCAAGAACTTATGAACTTGGAGCTTATTATATAGTTCAACCATTTGAAGCACAACAATATATAATAAAGGAGCAGATAAAATACTGGACAGAAGGTTTTGGAGCATCATTTAATCCAAAACGCTCCCAAGCAGGTAGCATAGTAAAACTATCATCATCTTTAACAGAAGTGATAGAAGATATTCAAAAGAATTTCAATAAATATCCGGTTTTAATAGCAACATCTGCAAAAAGATATGAAAATACTATCTCTTATAAAGATATGAAAGAGATTATAGAGAAAAAAGAAAATCCATTTTTAATATTACTTGGAACAGGTTGGGGAATGCCGGAAGAACTTGTAAAAAGTTGTGATTATGTGTTAGAACCAATACTTGGAGCTGGTGATTATAACCATCTTTCAGTTAGAAATGCAGCAGCTATAATCCTTGATAGATTATTTTCACCAAATAGATAAAGGGGTTAGATAAAGATATGTTTTATCATATATTTTATGAATTACTCGGATTAAATATATTCAAATATATAACTTTTCGTGGATTTTATGCATTAATTACAGCATTTTTTATATCTTTAATTATTGGCCCTTATGTAATAAATAAATTAAAAGCCTTTCAAAAAAAAGAAGGCGGTTATGTAAGGCAGGATACACCAGATTGGCATCAGATGAAAAAACATACACCTACTATGGGTGGAGTTTTAATATTGTTGGTTGTAAGCCTAACATCTTTATTATGGTGTAGATTAGATAATATATATATATGGCTTTCTTTATTTACATTTCTTTCTTTTGGAATGATAGGAGCAATAGATGATTATAAAAAAATAATAGATAAAAAAGGACTTAGTTCCAAAACTAAATTTTTATTTCAAATTATAACTGCTTCTATCGTAGCTTTTATCCTTTATTATTATCCTAAGTTTAATACAACTTTATATATGCCATTTTTTAAAAATATTCATATAGATTTAGGTTATCTTTATATTCCGCTTATAATATTTATTATTGTAGGAGCTTCCAATGCAGTAAATCTAACTGATGGGCTTGATGGACTTGCAATAGGTCCTTCTCTTATATCCGTATCTACATTTGCAGTATTTGCTTTTATTGCCGGTAATGCTGTATTATCTAAATATCTTATAGTTCCTTATGTAGAAGGAAGCGGAGAATTAACCGTTTTTTTGATGGCATTGCTTGGAGCAGGGCTTGGATTTTTATGGTTTAACTCATTTCCAGCAGAGATGTTTATGGGAGATGCAGGAGCATTATCCATAGGAGCAGTTCTTGGACTTGTATCTGTGATTACAAAACAAGAGCTTGTTCTTGCACTTGTGGGAGGTATTTTTGTTATTGAAACAATATCTGTTATATTACAGGTTGGATATTACAGATTAACCGGTGGAAAGAGATTATTTAAGATGGCACCTATACACCATCATTTTGAGTTAGCAGGTATTCCGGAGCCAAAAATAGTTGTAAGGGTATGGATAATATCTATAATCTTAGCAATAATTGCCATATCTACACTTAAAATAAGATGATGAAACTAATTGATAAAATACTAATAAAAAGATTTATTAAAATATTTTTCATACTTGTTGCTATTTTTTCCCTTGTAATAATATCTTCCCAAATGCTTCATCTTCCAAAAGTTATTTATTTTATGAATATATTTGATTTTTTTCAACTTTTGATTTTGATGGAACTTTCTTTTATTAAATATCTGATATTGTTTGCTTTTTTTATATCTTCAATATTAACCGGAGCAATACTAAGAGAAAGTAATGAGATTTATGCTATATATTCATCCGGAATATCCCAACTTAGAATTTCAAAACCAATTTTTTATTTATCAATAATATTTGTAATAATAGCTTTATTTATCTCAACTTTTTTAGTTCCTTATGCAAATAGAGAAAGGGCAAAATTTTTAACAACAAATGTAAAAGCATATTTTTTAGATTCTGTAAAAGAGAAAAACTTTTTTAAAGTAGATGAAAAAATAACCATATATGTAAATGAAAAAAAAGATAAATCATTTAAAGATATATTTATATACAACAAAAATAATGGCTATCTTATAACTGCAAAATATGGAGAATTTATAGGAAACTATCTAATCCTAAAAGATGGATATCTTCAACTTCCTTCTGAAAATAGTTTTAGCTTTTTACATTTTAATGAATATAGATTTAATTTAGATGTAGAATATCTAAAACAGATAGCTATTGAAGATGCCCCTTTAACTGATTTATTTAGAAATATTCAGGAAAAAAATGAGAATTTTAATAAAAGCTTAGCTATTTTATCAGATAGATTTTTCTTCTTTGTGCCATTTTTGTTTTTCGGTGTTTCTGGATTTTTACTTGGAATAAAATTATATTCAAAAAATCAAACACTTATAGCTACTGCTGTATCAATAGGAATAGCATATATGATTATAAATTTTTATTTTGTGAAACTTATTGAGAAATCTGGATTTTCACCATTAATATATTTTATTATTCTTATCGGATTTTTCTCATCAATATTAATTTATGCAATTAAAAAAGAGTAATTTGAAAAATTGATGAAAATCAATTATTATTATTTATATATCAAATTTAAAAATGCCGGAGAAGTTGAAGTAGAAGCACCGGTTAAAAACCAAGAAATGAAAATGGAACCGGCACATCACCATCATTAATTAAAGAAATTCTGCCCTATTCCTTTTTAGGAATAGGGAGTTTAATTTTTCTATTTTTAATATAAAATATATATATGGTTTATACAGAGGATAAAAACTTATTGGTTGGTGTTCTTGTATCTTTAAATATACATGTTTTTTTATTTTTAATACTGTTTTTCTTTCCTTTTAAATATTTTCAAAATCAAATACAAGAAAAGCCTATAATTATAACTGTAGAAGAGATAAAAGAGGAAAAACAAAAAATTGAAGAAGAAATAAAAATAAAAAAAGTTATAGAAGAAAAAAAGATAGATAAAAAAGAGATAGCTCAGAAAAATATAGCAAAAGAAGAAAAATCAGAAAAAACACAAAAACCTGAAACAAAAAATAGATTAGCTTCCAATAAAAAAATAGAAGTAGAAGCAAAAAATGAAAAAATAGAAGAGGAAGAATCACCATTACTTGCAAAAATACTTGCAAATGATAAAAAATCAAAAGTAGAAGAGTCAACTGCTATAAAGAAAACAGAACTATCTTTTGGAGAAAAATTATCAAATATAGGAAAAAATGTAGAAGGAACGGCTACCGGTAGAGAAGTTATATACAGACCACCGCCACCCAAGATAAAAACATCTATTATTCAGCCGTCTGTAAGGGCTAAATTATGGATAAATCCTGATGGAAATGTTGAAAAAGTTGAACTTTTAACTATAACATCAGATGTTGAACTAAACAATCAGATAATAAATTATCTAAAAAGATGGAAATTTAATAAAATTCCAGAAAATAAAACCCAATGGGCAACCATTACAATAAATTTTGCAGTAGAATAAAATGAAAAAAAGAATATTTATATCGGTAGGGGAGATTTCCGGAGATAATTATGCATCGGAGATTATAAAATTACTTCCAGAATATGAATGGGTAGGAATAACCGGCCCTAAAATGAGACAGGCCGGATGCAAATCCGTAGAAGGAATAGAGAATATATCGGTAGTAGGAATAACAGAAGCAATCTCAAAATATTTTCATATAAAAAACACATTTAAAAAAGCAGTAGAAGAATTAAAAAATAATATTGATTTATTAATTGTTGTAGATTTCCCCGGATTTAATATTAAACTTCTTGAAGAAGCAAAAAAGTTAAATATTAAAACGGTATATTTTATATCTCCACAAATATGGGCATGGGGATATAAAAGAATTCATAAAATAGTAAAATATACAGATATTTTAATCTCAATACTTCCATTTGAAGAAAATTATTATAAAGATTTTGTAAATCAGGATTTTAAATATATTTATGTAGGACATCCACTTCTTGATATAGTAGAATATCAGGAAACAGAAGAAAGTTTTAAAGAAAAGCTAAATATAGATAAAGATAAAATTTTAATTGGATTACTTGCCGGTAGCAGGGAAAATGAGATAAAAAATCTACTTCCTATAATTTTAGATTCAGCAAAAATATTAAATCAAAAATATAAAAATTTGCATTTTATAATACCGGCAACTGCCAATATGATAGATAAAGTTTTAGAAAAAGTTAAAAATTATCAAGATTTACCGTTATCAGTAATCACAAATATAAAAAATGAGAAAATACCTTATTTCCCATACGCTTCCTATGAAGTTATGAAACATTCAAAATTTAGTATAATAACTTCTGGAACAGCTACCCTTGAAGCTGCAATTATAGGAAATCCATTTATAATAATATACAAAGTTAGTCCAATTACTTATTTTATAGGGAAAATGCTTGTTTCTATAAAATATATAGGACTTCCAAATATAATAGCCGGAAAAGAGATAATAAAAGAATTAATCCAAAATGATTGCAATATAGAAAATATTGTAAAATATACAGAAAAATATATAACTGATGAAAATCTTTATCAAGAAACAAAAAAAGAGCTAAAAGAATTAAAAAATAAACTTGGAGAAAAGGGAGCATTACAAAAAACAGCAAAAATTATAAAAAATATCTTGGAGGAAGGAAAATGATAAAAACTCCATTTGTGGCTGTTGATGGAATAATAAAAATATTTGATAAAGATGAAAATTTTAAAGGAATAGTTTTGATAGAAAGAAAAAATCCACCTTATGGATTGGCTTTGCCGGGAGGATTTGTTGATATAGGAGAAACAACAGAAGAAGCATTGATTAGAGAGATGAAAGAAGAAACAGATTTAGATGTAATAATAACTAAATTACACGGCGTTTATTCTAAACCTGATAGAGACCCAAGATTTCATACTGTTTCTATCGTTTATATCTGTAAAGCTTACGGAGAACCAAAGGGCAAAGATGATGCAAAAAAGGCTTCTATATATAAATTAGAAGAGATACCTTTTGAAAAACTTGTATTTGACCACGGAAAAATTTTAAAAGATTTCTTAGAAAGATAAATATTTGCTTTATATTTTAGATTAGTTTATAATTAAAATGTAAAAAAAACTAATATCCGGAGGAGATAATGGCAGTAGAAAGAACTCTTGTTTTAGCAAAACCTGATGCTGTAAGAAAAAATGTTGTAGGTAAAATTATTGCAAGATTTGAAGATGAAGGTTTTAAATTGGTAGCATTGAAAAAATTAAAACTTACAAAAGAACAGGCAGGACAGTTTTATATTGTTCATAAAGAAAGACCTTTTTATGATGAACTTTGTGAGTTTATGTCTTCCGGACCAATTGTAGCTATGGTTTGGGAAGGAGAAAATGCAATAGCAAGAGTTAGAGCTATTATGGGAGCTACAGACCCTGCAAAAGCAGAAGAAGGAACATTGAGAAAATTATATGGTTCTAATGTCGGAGAAAATGCAGTCCATGGCTCTGATTCGGTAGAATCTGCAAATTATGAAATTCCATTTTTCTTTAGTGGGCTTGAGTTAATTGGATAGATATTTATATTTTTTAATCTTTTTAATATTGGGATTTTTGATAGGGGCATCGGTATTTTTTACATTTATCGTTGCTCCTTTACTTTTTTCACATTTTAATCACAGATTAGCCGGAGAAATAACAAATATTATATTTCCTTATTATTTTGGAATTGGTTGGATACTTGGAATTGTGATATACACAATTATTGCAATTTTATCTACAAAAAATAAAGAAATACTTAGGAAATTAAAATATTTTGTAATTGGAATATCAATTTATATCATATCATCTATGGCACTTCATAAAGCTATATTGCCAATAGGACAAACATTAAATAGCCAATATTATCAACTTTTAGATGAGAAAAAAGAACCGGAAGCCGAGCAAATAAAAGAAAAATTCAAAACTATCCATTCAATCTCTTCTGCCATCAATCTTTTTAATATAATCTTGCTTTTATTCCTTTTTTATAATTTATACACAACCAAAAAGGAAGAATTGTAGAAAATAATATTTGATTTTCTATAAAAAATGTCCTAAAATTATAAGAAAAATATTAATTGAATAAAAAATATTTATACCAAAACCGATATGAAATAATATTAATAAATTTGATGTATGAAAAAGATAATACAGGAAATTAAAAAATTCTTTGTTTAAAAAATTAACTCTCATTATTCTTCGGTATTGGTATTATAGCACAAAAATAATATGAATTTAAATTAATTTTTGCAGGAGAAGTTTATCATGAGAAACACAAAGAACAATCTTGATTTCACTATACCGTCTATTACTTCTGCAATTTCTCTATTAGAACTTAATAATATTCCGGAATCAACAAGACAAGGGTTATTAGATTTAGATAATTTATTAAGAGAATCTTTAAGAAGAATAAATCAAGATATCTCTCAAAGACAAGGTTTTATTTATGAGTATTTGGAAAGTTATAAATTCAACCAAGATGCAGCATTAAAAGGAGAAAATTTTAGAAGTTATGTCACTTCTTCAATTAAAGGGAATGGAACTCATCCTGCTGATATAGTAATTGCTCCAAAAGATTTAGAAGGTATTGATGTTATAAATAAAGCATTAACTTATTTCCAGTTAAAATCTTCATCTTCTCATATGTATCCTGCAAAAGAATTTTTTAGAGATGATTACTCCGGAATGAGAAGAATAACAAATCCGGAACATATAGATAGAATTAAAGAACTTTATGAAAAAAGATATTTATCAGGAAATATATATCAAGGAAAATATAAGGAACTTTTAGAAACTTTGGATAAAGAAATATCTTATAAAGGAGTTAAGTCCGGAGGAACTTCTTATAATGAAGTCCTTTATGTTACAGAAAATACAGAAAAATTTGTAAGAAATGAAAAGCTAAAATTATATTTGAGAGAAGGTGGAGAACTTACTTTATTCGCAGCAGGAACAGCTTTTGCCTTAACACTTGCAACTGAAACTATTGTTAAGAAAAGTATAGATAAAGAAAGCGTATCTAAGGCATTAAAATCTGCCGGAAAAACCGGAGCTATATCTTCGTTATCTTATATTCTTGGTAAAGGATTGAATAATACTCCTGTTGTAGGAGCTATATCTAAAACAATTATTACCGGAATAGAATCATTACATTTGGTATTAAAAGGAGAAATTACAGCTACGGAAGGCTCAATTAGAGTGGCTAAAACAGCAACTGAATCATTAAATTCATTATACTATGCAGGAGTTGGAGCTGTTGTTGCAGGTCCTGTAGGTGCAGTTTTAGGTGGGTTGCTTGGGTATGCTTTTGGTCATTTATCCTTTGGATATCTTGAAAATTTAATAAGAGTAAATAAAATTAAAGAGCAACAAACAAAAGAGGCATTTTTAGCTTTAGAAATTTTTAAAAACGAGTTAAGAAGTAGAGTAGATCTTTTATTACTCCATTTATCTTATATAGAGGAGTTAATTAAAGAAGGAAATAAAATTTTGAAAAACTATATACAAACTGATGATGAAAAATATCTTGATATGTTTTGTGATTTATTTAATTTAAGAAAAATAGATAATGATGAATTTGAAAGAAGATTTTATAGTGATAAACCTTTAATTTTATAAAAAAATTTAGGAGGTATGTGTTATGTTGCCATTTTTACTTTTAGCAGGAGCCGCTTTAGCTGCAGGAGCAGGTGTAAAAAAAGGTCTTGATGCATTGGAAAAAAATGAGGAAATTAAGGAAATTGCAAATTACATTAAGGAAAATGATAAAAAAACAAAAAGAAAGTTTTTAAGAGCTAAGGATGAAGTTCAATCAGCAGCCGATAATGCGAAAATTATTATGAAAGAAGTTTATGGAATAAAACTTCCACATTTGTATAACTTAATCTCAAGTATAAAAAATATTGAAGGTTCTATAAGAAAAAATGAATTAAAAAGCGATGTTAATTTAAACTTAGGAAGAGTGAAAACAGAAATAATGGAATTAAAAGATATATTAACCGGTATTGGAACATCTTTAGCTTCAGGAGTAGCAGCCGGAGTTGCTTCAAATGTATTAATTACAAATCTTGTTATGAGTATAGGAGTAGCATCAACAGGAACAGCTCTTAGTGCTTTAAGCGGAGCAGCAGCAACCAATGCATTTTTGGCATTTTTAGGAGGAGGTTCATTAGCAGCAGGTGGTGGAGGAATGGCTTTAGGCTCTATTGTTTTAGGTGGAATTACTTTTGCTCCGGCCATTTTAATCGGTGGATTTATAATGGATGAAAAAATGAAAGGCAAACTTGAAGATGCAAAGCAAGAACTTGCAAAAGCGGAAAAAGTTTTTGAAGCACGAAGAGAAGGAGTTAGATTTTATAATAAACTATCAAGTTTGATAAAAGAATATTCTAATTTAATGTATAACCTTAGTATGATAGTAGATAGAGAAATTAATAGAGTAAATGATATTATTAGAAGATATGGTTATAATGCTTTTGATTATGATATGGTAGCAATGGAAGAAATAAGAAAAGCTTTCAAAGTGTTAAGCATAGGAGCACAACTTGGAAAACTTGAAATTATTAAAAGCAACGGAGTTATTAATAAGGATTTTGGAAGAAAATTACAGGAACATAAATTAGTACTTGGAAACTTAGAATAAGTTGCAAGAACGCCCTTTATGGGCGTTTTTCTGCTTTCTCAATAATTTTAGAGGTAAAGTTAAAAAATGGATTTTATTTTATCTTTTTTTATTCTATTTTATCTTTTTATTGAAGTTATTTTTTAAGCTTCCAAGTTTTATCTAAATCTATGCTAAAATATTAAAAAGTTTTTTTGTTTTTGTGTGAGGTAATTTATGGCTGTTATTAAATTCCGGAAAAAAGATGATGATAATAATGAGAAAAAAGAAGAAGAAAAATTAGAGCAGATTGTAGAAGATGAGTCTTTAAGAATAAAACAAGCAGTAGAAGAGTATATTCTTACAAATTTTGCAGTTAAAAATGTTCTTGGAATGGATATAGTATATAAAATAAATAAAAATGATATTGGAGTAATTGGATTAGTGGCTTATGAGCATAAGAGAAGAGAAGGAGTTTTTACAGCAGATTTTATAGCAAAAGGTTCAAAAATAAAAGATAAATTTGTGATAGATAACCTTGCATTTTCTCAAGGAGAGCCATATTTATATAATCAGATATTAAATATTTTGAAAGCAAAAAATTGTTTACCGCAAATAAATTAGGAGTAATTAAAAATGGGATTACCATCATTAAGAATAGGAAAATATGAAATACAATATCCGATAATACAGGGTGGAATGGGAGTAGGAATATCTTGGGAAAATCTTGCCGGAAATGTTTCAAAAAATGGCTGTCTTGGTGTAGTTTCTTCGGTAGGAACCGGATATAGACATCCTAATTATGTAAGATTAAAAGATGGAAGACCGGTAGGAAGTTTAAATATTCATAATAAACAGGCTTTACAGCAGATTATAAGAGATGCAAAAGATATAGCCGGTGGAGAAAAAGCTGTAATAGGTGTAAATATATTATGTGCCATAACAGATTATGGCAGGGTTGTAAGAGATTCTATTGAAGCCGGAGCAAATATAATAATTTCCGGTGCAGGGCTTCCACTTAGATTGCCTGAGTATGCAGAAGGAAGCGATGCTGCACTTGTTCCAATAGTTTCTTCAGCAAGGGCATTAAGAGTAATATGCAAGCATTGGAAAAAGAAATATAATAGATTACCGGATGCGGTAGTTCTTGAAGGGCCATTATCCGGTGGGCATCAAGGAATACCTTATGAAGATTGTTTTAAACCTGAATATCAGCTTGAAAATCTATTTGTTGAAGTAATGAAAGAAAGAGATTTATGGGGAAATTTTCCTATAATAGTAGCCGGTGGAATATGGAGCAAAGAAGATATAGAATGGTATATATCACAAGGAGCAGCTGGCGTTCAGATGGGAACAAGATTTGTAGGCACTTATGAATGCGATGCATCTATGGAATTTAAAAAAGTTATAATCAATGCAAAAAAAGAAGATATAGTTTTACTTAAATCTCCGGTAGGTTATCCTGCAAGAGGAATAGTAACAAAATTAATAAAAGATATAGAAAGAGGAACAGCTCCAGAAGTTAAATGTATATCTAACTGCGTAGTCCCTTGCAATCACGGAGAAGAAGCAAAAAAAGTAGGATATTGTATAGCTGATAGATTAGGAGATGCATATCTTGGAAGATATGAAACAGGCTTATTTTTCAGCGGTTCTAATGGATACAGAATAAAAAGATTAGTCCATGTAAAAGATTTAATCAGAGAGCTTGTTGAAGGAATACCTTCCGGACAAGAAGAACCGGAAAACCAAGAAGCAGAGGTAGCAAAATAATTTGGATAATTTTAGTTTTATTACTACTATATATAGCATATTTTGAATTTAAACCGGTTAAAAAACTAAATCTACATAATATTGAGTGTGAAGCTTTTGAAAAACCAAGTATTTATACATATAAAGTAATATCCCATATTCACACTCAATTTTCTTTTGATTCTCTTGGAAAACCTTCTGATATAAAAAAAGCGATGGAGATAAATCAGATAGATTTTGTTTTAATTACAGACCATAATAACTCAGATTATAAATATTTTGAAGATGAAAAAATCTTTGCCGGAGAAGAAAGAAACACAGAAGATGGAAGATTACTTCTTCTTGGAAATAAAATACCGGTAATATCTCACCCTAACAATTTTGAGTTTGAGCATTATAGATGGAAGGGAGAATTTAAAAAGGATTATCTATATGAGATTATAAATATTAAAGATATTGTTGTTTGGAATAAATTAATTACAGGGCTTTCTTTAATTAAAAATTTATTAATATTTCCGATAACAAGAAATATAATCCATAAATGGAATAGCTTAATTCCGGCAGATAAATGGATAGAGCTTTATTTTAACAGGGCAAAAGGTTTAAAAATAATAGGTGGAACTGATTTACATATAAAAGTAGTTTATCAAGAAAGAACCCATGGTTTAATGATACCTTCATATAAATCCGGATTTAAATGGCTTATAAATATTGTTTATTCTACGCATCCGATAGAAAATAAAGACCAGCTACTAAATGCTTTAAAAAATGGCAATCTGTATATATCTTTAAAACAAAATTTTTTCAATATCTGGGCAGAAAAAGATAATAAAATATATATCCTCGGTGAAGAAATACCCTTAGATAGTAATATATATTTTGAATTTAATAAAAAGAAAAAAGTAGCAATCTTAAAAAAAGATAATATACCGGTTTTAATTACAGAGAAAGATTATTTTAAATATAAAGCAAAAGAAAAAGGAGATTATCATTTAGAGCTTTATGAGTATGATTTTAAATTATTTGGATATTATTTTGGATTTAGATTAATCGGAATAACTAACTTTTTTAAGGTGGTTTAATGATACCAAACGATTGGGAAACAAGAATAAAATGGAATGTAAAGCTATTTTATCTGATTAATAATAAAAGATTTTCTTTTCTTGATAAATTTTATAAATATTACTACTATATGGGAAAAAGTTATTCTTTGCCGATTTATATCTTTATATTTTGGTATTTTTCAAATATAAAGAGTATTTATGCTTTATTTATTGGCTTATTAATTACCGGTATTTTAATGCCTTCTATAAAATATACTTTTAAACATAAAAGACCTTCTTCTTTACTTGAAAATGTAAATCTGCTTGAGCCGGTTTCTCTCAAAAGTTTTCCATCAGCAGATACTGCTTATGCTTTTACTATTTTTGCTGTATCTTTATTTTTTTTACCAATATATATTGTCATAATTTTACTGATAAATGCGTTAATAATATCTTACGGAAGGATATATATGGGAGCACATTTTCCGGTAGATGTTATTGTTGGAGCATTAATTGGATTTTTTGATGGAGTTATTGCAAATTTAATTATCAGGAATATATTATCATAGCAATTGAATATGGGGGCGATTCGGGTTCGACGGCAGCATTAGGCTGCGGGAAGCATGCCGGAGAAGGCGACTCCGTAAAAAACCAAAAACAAACAATTCCCGAACGCGAACTCGCACTCGCTGCTTAATTAACGCAGCGACGTCCTCTATGGCTTGCCTGTAGGCTGTAGAAGGGCGTAAGAGATACAGGCTACTGAAAGCCGAGCTCCTCTTAAGGCTTTCGGGAAATTTTAAGAGGATAGTCTATAAACCGGTGCCTGTGCCGGTTTATAGGCGAAACTTTCTCACAGGCTAAGCATGTAGATGCCCAACTGCTGGGATGCTGTCGGACGGGGGTTCGATTCCCCCCGCCTCCACTTATAATTCTCAAATTCTCAATAATTTTCTCTCTAAATCAAAAAATTTATGTTATAATATTTTTCTGTATTTTTAGAAGAAGGAGGAATGAAGTAGATGTATGCTGTTATAAAAACCGGTGGAAAGCAATATAAAGTAGAAAAGGGAACATTATTAAAAGTTGAAAAATTATGTGCAAATGTGGGAGATAGCATAGAATTACCGGCTATCTTTGTTAAAGATGAAAATGGAAATATAAAAACAGAAGGAAAAGTTAAAGCTCAGGTATTAAAACATGATAAACATAAAAAAGTTTTAGTATTTCATTTTAAAAGAAAGAAACATTATGATAAATTAAACGGACATAGACAACCTTATACATTAATTAAAATTGAAGAAATTAGTTAAGGAGGAATAAAAGATGGCATCTAAGGCAAGTGGTGGTTCAACCCGTAATGGTCGCGATAGTATATCTAAGCGTCTGGGAGTAAAAAGATACGATGGTCAAATAGTTAGAGCCGGAAATATTCTTGTAAGACAAAGAGGAACAAAAATATATCCCGGAAAAAATGTAGGAATGGGAAAAGATTACACTCTTTTTGCATTAATAGATGGTCAAGTTAAATTTGAAACATCAAAAGGGAAAAAAGTAGTTAGCGTATACCCTGTTGCTCAATAAAAAGAATGCCCGAAAGGGCATTTTTTCTTAAAAAATGGATTATCTGCAGAAAAAAGCAAAAATTATACAATCCATAAGAAATTATTTTATAAATACAGATTCCTTAGAAGTTTTCACAGATATTATTCAATATTATCCAAATTTAGACAGCAATATATATCCGGTAGAACTTACTATTTATAACGAAAAAAAAGAACCAATTCAGGCATTTCTTCATACTTCACCAGAAATCCAGATGAAAAAAATACTTTCTAAAATTAAAAAAGATATTTTTCAGATAACAAAAGTTTTTAGAAATTATGAAGGCTCTTATAAACACAAAATAGAATTTACAATGCTTGAATGGTATAGAGTAGGATATAACCTAAATGATTTAATGGAAGATACAAAAAATCTTTTTATCTATACGGCAATTAATATAAATAAAAAACCAAAAATAGATTATAAAGGAAAGATTTTTGATTTAACAGATTGGGAAAAAATTACGGTGGAAGAAGCTTTTTATAGATATACGAATGTATATTTGGATAATATAAATAGTATGAATAAATTTTTAAAAGAAAAAGAAAATTTTAAAGGTAGTGATGATTGGGAAGAGCTGTTTTTTAGAATATATGCATTTTATGTTGAGCCTTTTCTTGGAGTAGATAAGCCTACTTTTATATATGATTATCCAAAACAACTTGGGTTATTATCTAAGGTAGAAAATAATAAAGCTAAAAGATTTGAAGCATATATAGATGGAATAGAACTTGTAAATGGTTATTATGAAGCTACTGATTATCAATATGTTTATGATATATTGAAAAATGATATTATAAAAAAGGAAAAAGAAACAGGTATAAAATATAAAATTGATGATGAATTTTTAGATGCAATAAAAAATTTGCCTGAATGTAGCGGAGCGTCTCTTGGTGTTGATAGGTTTATAATGATTTTACTGAATAAAGATTCTATACATTTTTGAGGAAAAAATGAAGATATTAAAAGTAGAAAATTTATCAAAAAAATATTTGGTTAAAAAGAGATTCTTAAAAAAAGAGTATTTTAAGGCTGTTGATAATGTATCTTTTGAGATAAATCAAGGAGAGGTTGTTGGATTAGTCGGAGAATCCGGAAGTGGAAAATCTACCATAGGAAAACTTATTTTAAAACTGATAAAATCAGATGAAGGAAAGATATATTTTAAAGGAAAAGATATAAATCAGATAAAAGAAAAAGAGTTTAGAAGAGAAACATCAATAATATTTCAAGACCCAAGAAACTCCTTAAATCCAAGATATAAGGTATATGATATTTTAGAAGAGCCACTTATTGTGCATAAAGAGAAAGACAGAAAAGAAAAAATTATAAAAGCAATAACAGATGCAGGGCTTGATGAGAGTTTTTTAAATAGATACCCATCTGAACTATCCGGAGGACAAAGGCAAAGAGTAGCAATAGCCAGAGCAATAATATTAAATCCATCTTTAATAGTTGCAGATGAGCCAACATCAGCACTTGATATATCAGTTGCTACCGGTATAGTTAAATTACTTAAAAATCTGAAAGAAAATAGAAATGTAAGTTTTTTATTTATATCTCACGATTTAAATGTTGTTTCTGCTATATCAGATAAAATAATAGTTTTATATAAAGGTAAAATAATGGAAAAAGGAAGGACAGAAGATATTATAGATAACCCTATGCATCCTTATACAAAGCTATTACTTGAAAGCTTACCACCGGAAACACCAAGAAAAAGAAAAAAAATAAAATATATAGAAGAGATAGAAACACCGGAAGGAAGCTGTATATTTTATGGAAAATGTCCAAATAGAACAGAAATTTGTAAAAAAGAACCGGATATAAAATTTATAAATAACAGGGAGGTTTATTGCCATTTTATTTAATGAAACATATATATATATAATAACAATTTTTATCCTTTTAATCTTAGCGGCATTTTTTGCCGGAATAGAATCTTCTTTTTTCTCTCTTGATTGGTTAAAAATAAAAAGATTGGCAAAAAAAGGAAATAAACTTGCTATTTTAATAGATAAAATCCGCTCAAAGCCAAAAGAGCTTGTTATAACATTTTTAATAGGAAATGAGATTGTAAATATATCAATATCTGCAATTACAGCTTCTTTTATTATTGAAAATTTTGGAGAAAAATATCTATTCATAGGTGTTTTATTATCTACTATTCTTTTACTTACTTTTGGAGAAATAACACCAAAAACTATTGGAGCTAATTTTCCTGAAAAATATGCATTTAAAACAGTTAGAATATTTTATCTTTTTTATATTATATTTACTCCATTTAGATTTATAATACAAAAATTTGTAGAAAAGATACTTAAAAAGTTTGGTGTAGATATTCCTACCGAAAGTAAAAAAATATCAGAAGAAGATATTAAAAGTATAATCCATTTAGGAGTAGAAAATAAAGTATTTTCAGAAGAAGAACTTGAAATAATAGAATCTGCTTTGGAACTTCACCAGAAAACAGCCGTAGAAATTATGACCCCAAGAAGAGATATTTTCGCCCTTGAAAAAAATTTAACAATAGAAGAAGCTTTATCTGAACTAAAAGACCATGATTATAGTAAAATTCCGGTTTATGAAGAAAACTTAGATAAAATTGTTGGTATTTTATATATAAAAGATATACTACCTTATATCTTTGATGGAAAAGATAAAAAAATACAGGATTTCATAAGAGAGGCTATATTTGTTCCGGAATTTGCTACACTTTTAGATGTTATAAAAAGTTTTGAAGAAAACAAAATAAAAATAGCAATAGTTGTAGATGAACACGGAACGGTGGTAGGACTTATAACATTTCAGGATATTTTGGAATATATAGTTGGAGATATACCTGAGGAGTTTGAAGTAGAAGAACCATCCATTGAAAAAATTGATGAAAATAAATGGAAAGTATCCGGAAAAATAGATATAGAGATATTAAAAGAACATATAAATCTACAACTTCCGGAAGATTACGATTATGATACATTAGCCGGCTTTATTTTAGACCAGCTTAAAAAATTTCCAGAAGAAGGAGAAAAATTCAGATATCAAGATTTTGAATTTACCATATTAGAAATGGATATAAACAGAATAGTTACCGTTTTAATTGAGAAGAAAGAGGAGACGTAAATTGATTAGTTATATAATTACCGTAGCATTTTTTATATTTTTAGAAGGTTTATTTTCCGGTTCTGAGATAGCTTTATTTTCTGTAAATAAATCTAAATTAAAATATCAGGCAAAAGAAGGAGATAAAAAAGCAGAAAAGATTTATAATCTCCTTGAAAAACATTTTACAGAATATGTTGGGACTGCTTTAATCGGAACCACATTAAGTATTGTTATTGCTACTACCGTATTTGTTAGCTTTTTATATGATTTAGCAAATTTTGTGCCATTTATTCATTCAAAAGAAGAAATTCTTGCAGAAAGTTTAATTATTTTTACTCTTATTTTTGGTGAGATTATCCCAAAAAGTATATTCCAACATTATGCAGAAAAATTAATATTTTTTATAGTTCCATTCTTAGAGTTTTTCAGAAAGATATTTAAGATATTCCTAATATTTGCAAATATATTAACAAAAATCATCTACAAAATATTTAATATTAAAGCTCCTTTTGAAAGGATATATACACGGGAAGAAATATTAGATATGATTTTATCTGAAAGTGAAGATATACCAAATATTGAAAAAAAGATAATATCTAATGTAATTATATTTAAAAATAGAAGACTTGGAGAGATTGTTATTCCTTTAATTGATGTTATTATGATTTCTGATGACAAAAAAGTTGCAGATGCTATAGAGATATTTAAAGAAACAGGATTTTCAAGAATTCCTATATATAGAAAGAGGGTCGATAATATAATAGGTGTCATAAGGGCTTATGATGTTATAAATGCAAATCCTTCCGATAATATAGTTAAATATCTAAAAGGTATAAGATATATACCGGAATTTACAAATCTTCCAAATGTTTTAAAAGGATTTAAACATTATAAAGACCATATGGCAGTCGTTGTTGATGAAAGAGGTGTAACAATTGGTATTATTACAATAAATGATGTTCTTGCCGAGATAGTGGGACAGATAAAAGATAAAACTACAAAGAAAGAACAGAATCTGATAAAAGAACAAACTGATAAATATATTGTATTTGATGGAAGAATAGAGATAAAAGAAGTAGAAACAATTTTGCAGGATAGATTTCCTTCTGGTCCTTATGAAACCTTGGGTGGAATGATTATTTATCATCTTGGAAGAATGGCAAGAAGAAATGAAGTAATTGTTATAAACAATTATAAATTTACAATCCTACAGATAGAAAAAAGAAGAATAAAAGAGATTAAGATAGAAGTCTTAGATAATCTTTAAGTTTATTATGGGCTAATCTAACAGGTTCTGGTAATTTATAATTTCTTATACATTTTATTATAACTTTTAAAGAGCTTTCTACAGAAATATTATTTCCGGGGGAAATATAGATAGGATTTGTATTTTTCTTTACCCTTAATGCATATCCTACAAGCTGATTTTTTATATAAACTTCTGAATAAGCCATAGGTTTATTTTCCGGTTCTTTAAAATTACCGATTAATCTTGTTTTACCACAGCCAATAGAAACGCTATCGGTAATTACTCCAAAATGGGAAGCAATACCCATTTTCCTCGGATGCATTATTCCTTGACCATCTAATATAAAAATATCCGGTTTTGTTTTTAATTTTTGATATGCTTCCATTATAGATGGAAGTTCTCTAAATGCTAAAAATGTAGGGATATAAGGAAAATCTATCTCTTTTTCTCCAAAAACTTCTTCTATTATATCCATAGTTTCAAAATCTAAAACAATTATGGAAGATATAGCTTTTGTAGGATTTTCCCAAGGATTTAAAAATGTTGTATCTATTCCGGCAACGGTTTTTATATTGTTAATATCAATTTTATCATTAAGATTTAATTTTTTTGCAAGCTCATATTGTATTTTTTCAAGTTCTTGTAGATTATTCATCAAATAAAACCATATTATCTATATGAATAACTTCTGATATTTTTTTATTTAATAATTTTTCTATGTAGCTTGTTTTTAATCCTTT
This sequence comes from Venenivibrio stagnispumantis, assembly GCF_900182795.1. Taxonomy (NCBI): domain Bacteria; kingdom Pseudomonadati; phylum Aquificota; class Aquificia; order Aquificales; family Hydrogenothermaceae; genus Venenivibrio; species Venenivibrio stagnispumantis. Next base: position 7,447 of record NZ_FXTX01000014.1, on the reverse strand, counting down.
TATTTTTTTCAAATCTTTATAACCAATTTCTACAATACCTTTGCCTATTATTTTTCCATCTTCCGATGCAATTGCAACTACATCTTTTGGATAAAATATTCCTTCTACTTCTTTTATTCCGGCAGGAAGGAGGCTTTTTTTATTTTTTAATGCATTTTCTGCACCTTTATCTATTATGATTTTTCCTTTTGGAGCAGATAAAAGAGATAGCCAGCTTTTTTTCTCTTTTAATTTTTTGTTTTTTGCAGGATATATAAATGTTCCTACTTTTTCTCCTTCAAAAATAGATTTTATTATATCTTCTTTCTTGGGAGCAATTATTACTGGAATTGAGTGAGATGTTGCAATTTTAGAGGCTTCTAATTTGCTTCTCATTCCACCGGTTCCGAATTTTGATTTTGAACTTTTTGCATAGCTTAGAGCTTCTTCTATATCTTTTATTTCTTCTATGAGCTTAGAATCCGGATTTGATGGGTCATCTGTATATAAACCACCGGCTGTTGATAATATTATTAATAAATCTGCCTGGGCGAGAACAGATACATGGGCAGCTAAAAAATCATTATCTCCGAAAACTATCTCTTCTACTGCAATTGTATCATTTTCATTTATAATAGGTATAACATTCATATCTATCAATTTATTTAAGGTATTTCTTGCATATATATATCTTTTTCTTTCTCTTAAACCTTCTGTAGTGAGAAGTATCTGACCTACTATTAGATTATTTTTTGAAAAAATATTGTCATAAATCTGCATAAGATATGCCTGTCCTACTGCTGCAACTGCTTGTTTTTCTGTAATATCTTTTGGTCTATATTTTAATTTTAGTTTTTTTACCCCTGCTAAAACTGCACCGGAAGATACTATAATAAATTCTTTATCTAAATTTTTTATTTGATTTGCAAGATTTTGAATAAATTCTATATCAATATCATCTTCTTTTTCCAATATACCGGAGCCTATCTTCAAAACAATCCTTTTTGCTGATTTTATATAATCTATTCTTTCCATATGAATATTATAATATTTTAATCTTTTGCTTGCATATTTTTAATTAAGGATTTATACTTTCTATAAAACTAAAAATTTTAATAGAAAAGGTAAAAATTAAATTTTGGAAGGTGTTAAGATGGGTAAAGTAATTATTGAGACAGAAGATAAAGGTGAATTAAGATTAAAAACATCCCTTACTTTAAAGCAGATAGAAAAAATTATTAAAGAGTTGGAGAAAAAAGAGAAAGCTAAAAAACTTGTTGAATCCCATTTGGAACAATAAAAGAAAATAAAAATTTAGAAAATAAGTTAAAAACTGAATGGTATGAACAATAAAATATTTATTAATACTCGCTTCATGATATAATTTTTTAAGTGGTATCTTAATAGATTGAGGTGATTATGAAAGTTAAGAATGATTTATTTTTAAGAGCCTGTTATAAAGAAGATATAGAAAGGACACCTATATGGCTTATGAGACAAGCCGGAAGATATATGCCAGAATACAGAGCTTTAAGAGAAAAAGCCGGTAATTTTAAAGCATTTTATAAAAATGTTGATTTAGCAGTTCAGGCTTCTATCTTACCTAAGAAGATACTTGATATAGATGCTACAATTATATTTTCAGATATACTTACACCACTTGAATCCATAGGTATGGATTTTGATTTTAGAGAAGGAGAGGGACCGGTATTTAATAATCCTATCAGAACAAAAGAAGATATAAAAAAATTAAAGCCATTTAAAAAAGAAGATGTTTATTATGTAGGCGAGATAATAAAAGGTATAAATCAGGCTTTAAATAGAGAAATACCTACCATAGGATTTTGTGGAGCACCTTTTACCCTTGCAGCATATATGATTGAAGGCAAAACTTCCAAAGAGTTTAAAAAGACAAAAATTTTTATGTATGAAAATCCAACAGAATTTCAGGAACTTCTTGATAAACTTGCAGATATGCTTATAGAATATCTTAATTTTCAGATAGAATCCGGTGCAGATGCAGTGCAAATTTTTGATAGCTGGGCAGGATATCTAACCCCTGATGATTATAATAAATTTGCACTCCCACCTATAAAAAAGATAATAAAAAATTTAAAAAGAGATTATCAGCCGGTAATTCATTTTACAAAAGGAGTTGCAGGATTTTTAGATTATATGATAGATTCCGGAGCAGATGTTTATAGCGTTGATTGGATGATAGATATATCCGTTGTAAAACAAAAAACTGATAAGGCAGTTCAAGGTAATTTAGACCCGATTGTATTATATGCAAATGAAGAAGTTATTAAAAATGAAGCAAAAAAAATATTAGATAAATGGGGAAAAGATTCAGGACATATATTTAATCTCGGACATGGTTTATCACCTGATATGAAAGTTTCAAAAGTAAAATATCTTGTTGATGTAGTAAAAGAGCTTTCTATAAGAAGTTGAAAAAATTATATATCTGGCTAAATTTTATTCTCTAAAATGATGGAAACCTTAGAAAGTTTATTATTTAAAGTAGATAAAGAAAATGAAGGAAAAAGATTAGATATATTTTTGGCATCTGTATATCCGGAGTATTCCAGAGCTTATTATCAAAAATTGATAAAAGAGGGCTATGTTTATTTAAATGATAACAAAGTAAATAAACCATCTCTAAAGATAAAAGAAAATCAAGAAGTTAAATTAATTATACCGCCACCGGAAGAGATAAAGGTTGAACCAGAAAATATTCCTCTTGATATATATTATGAAGATGAAGATATTGCCGTTGTTTTTAAACCGGCAGGAATGGTTGTCCATCCTTCTGTTGGACATACATCAGGCACTCTTGTGAATGCATTGTTATATCATTTTAAAAATGTATCCTACATAGGAGGAAAAGAAAGAGCCGGTATAGTTCACAGACTTGATAAAGACACAGCCGGCTTATTAATTGTTGCAAAATCAGAATTTGCCCATAAAGAACTACAAAATCAGTTTAAAGATAGACATATAGATAAAAGATATAAAGCCTTAGTTGTTGGGAAACCAAAAGATTATGGATTAATAGATTTACCCATAGGAAGGTCTATATATGATAGGCAAAAGATGGGGACAGTATCCACAAATTTAAGAGATGCTCTTACAGAATACTGGCTTGAAAAATATTGGGAAAAACATAATCTTAGCTTAGTAGATATAAAACTCCATACCGGAAGAACTCACCAAATAAGAGTCCATTTTAGCAGTATAGGACATCCACTTTTAAATGATTTTGTGTATGGATTTAAAAAGTCAAGCTTAAAATCAGAAATAGCAAAGCAAATATCGGAAAATCTATGGTATCATGCTTTAGTTGCTTATAAAATAGGTTTTAAACATCCAAGGACAAATGAATATATAGAAATATCTTTAGAAGAATTGCCGGAGCCAATTCCCGAGATATTAAATAAACTACAAACAGAATGAGGTGAAGATGGGAGAGTTTGGCAAAATATTAATATTCGTAGGATTTATGCTTGTTATTGTAGGATTAATGCTTACTTTTTTTGAAAAACTTCCATTTAGTATTGGAAGATTACCGGGGGATATTTATATAGAAAAAGAAAATTTTAGATTTTATTTTCCAATAACAACATCAATATTACTTAGTATTTTATTATCTGTTATATTCTACATCATAGGGAAGTTTTTAAGATGAATAGATTATCAGAATATAATTTTGAGCTTCCACAGGAGCTAATAGCAAAATATCCGGTAGAGCCAAGAGACCATTGCAGATTAATGGTTTTACACAGAGAAAACCAAAAGATAGAACATAAAATCTTTTACCAGATTATTGATTATATTAATGAGGGAGATTTACTGATTTTTAATGATACAAAGGTTATACCGGCAAGATTAATAGGAACAAAAGAAACCGGAGCAAAGATAGAAATATTCTTATTAAGACCTTTAAAAGAAGATGTCTGGGAAGCTTTAATAAAAAATGTAAGAAGATTAAAAATAGGAAGTAAAGTTTATATCTCGCAGGATTTTTTTATAGAGTTAATTGAAAGGAAAGAAGAAACTGCAATAATAAAATTAAATACAGAAGATATAAAAAAAGCAATTAAAAAATACGGACATATTCCACTTCCACCTTATATAGATAGAGAAGATGAAGAAAAAGATAAACAGATGTATCAAACTGTATTTGCTTCAAAAGAAGGAGCAGTTGCAGCACCTACTGCCGGATTACATTTTACAGAGGAGTTAATTAGCAAATTAAAACAAAAAGGTGTAAAAATAGGATTTATAACCCTTCATGTAGGAATTGGAACATTTAAACCAATAACAACGGAAGATATAACAAAGCATAAAATGCATGAAGAATTTTATCAAATACCGGAAGAAACAATAAAATTAATAAAAGAAACAAAAGAAAATAATAAAAATATCTTTGCAGTAGGAACAACAGTTGTAAGAACCTTAGAAAGTTATGCAAATACGGGAAAAACTCAGGATTACACCAACATATTTATATATCCACCATACAAATTTAAATTAGTAGATAAATTAATAACCAATTTTCATCTTCCAAAATCTACACTTTTATTGCTTGTATCTGCATTTGCCGGAAAAGATTTTATTTTAAAAGCCTATAATGAGGCAATAAAAGAAAAATACAGATTTTTTAGCTACGGCGATGCAATGTTGATATTATGATAAAATTTTTATCTGTAAAATCCGGATAAAAAGAGGTAGAATTGAAGAGATTTTTATTGGCTTTATCTGCTTTAATGAGTTTTGCTTATGCAAAAGAACCTGTTAATATAACAGCAGATAAAATGGAAAGAGATAAAAATGGTGTAATCACAGCATCCGGTAATGTAGAAATACAATATATAGATAAAATACTACAAAGCGATGAAGTAATCTATGATACTGAAAATAAAAAAATATACATAAATAAACCTGTTTATATAAAAACTAAAAATTTTCAGTTAAAAGGAACAAATGGCTGGTGGGATATAGAAAATGACACCGGAGAAATATATAATTTTGAAGGAGTAGTAGATAATAAATATTACACAAGAGGGAAAGTTTTAAGAAAAGAAAAAGATGAATATTATTTCCAAAATGGAGAATTTTCTTCCTGCGAATTTAACCAATATGATTGGTATGTAAAAGCAAAATCAGGAGTTATAAAAGAAAATGATGAGGCAAAAACTTACCATACAACCTTTAATTTTTGTAAAATACCTATAATATATACTCCTTATTTTTCTTATCCTACGATAGATAGAAAAACCGGATTTTTAATACCAACCATAGGACAGGATACTTATAACCCATTTATAGCCAAGATACCATTTTTTTATGTAATAAACAGAACCTCAGATTTAACATTTACATACGATTATAGAAATAAACAAGGAGAAGGATTAGATACAGAATATAGAAGAGTATTGGAAAATGGTTATATAAATGCTGATTTATATTTTTTTAGAGAAAGTGGGAAGAGAGATTGGTGGAGCAATAGAAGTATAACACCGATTACAAATAGATACCGTTTAAAATTAGATTCAATTTATTCTTTTGATAACTTAAAATGGTATTTAAAAATAGATAAACCAAGTGATACATATTTCTTTGAAGATATTTATAATAGTTCTCATTTAAAATATCTATCTTATACAAGAAGTTATCTATTTACTAATTACTCAACTGAAAATTTTGATATAGAATTTAATTTTGATTATTTATATGATTTAACAGTTCCAAATCAAGAACAAACATTACAAGAATTGCCGGAAGTTAGATTATACTATAAAGAAAGAAAATTATTTGATACACCTTTTTATATAGATTTTTTATCTACAAATATTAATTTTTATAGAGAGAAGGGAGAGTCTGCATTTAGGTCAGATAATATTTTAAGATTAACAAATACAACTGTTTTTGGTAGCTTAATAAATTCTTTTGAAATATCTCCAAGAACAACATTTTATTTAGGTGTAAGAAATAGCAATAAATCTGATACTATTAGAAATCTATTTTCTGTTAAAGATTCTGTTAAAACTATATTTACAAGAGATTATAGTAAATTTATATATAGTATAATTCCGGAAATAACTTTCAGTTATATATCAAAAGTAAATCAAGATAATTTACCGCAATTTGACAGGGAAGATAATATCTTTTCACAAAAAGATTTAGATATAGCATTAAATAACATATTAACATTTGATAATAATAATTTTTTCAGATGGCAAATAGCTTCCGGATACACATTTTTAGATAAATATTTAGTTGGATTAAATGAGTATAAAGGAAATATCAAGCCATTGAAAAACTCCATATTTTTTAATATAGATAAATATTCTGCAAATAATACAACTTATTATGATATAAATAAAAATAGCTTTTTAAGGTCTATAACTTCCGTATCATTTCCAATTGGAAGTCATATAACTTATTCTATTTCCCATTCTTATGACAAAGCAGATACAGAAGGCATTGGAACAAATCAGATTGCTAATTCTATGTCTATCAATTATAAAAATTATACTTTCAATGGCTATATATTAAATAACCTAAAATATGGTTATGTCCAGCAAAAAAGATTTAGTTTTATATGGGATAGAAAATGTTGGTCATTAATGGCAAGTTTTTATGAAGATTACAATAGAGATACCGGTAAAACATACAAAACAATATATGTAATGATAAATATTTTAAATGCCCATTATCTATTACCATTTGCAAGATAAATTTTCAATCACTATAAAAAATTTTGAATATGACTTTAAAAAAGAAAATTAATATTTAAATCTTTCTAAGATTTATACGATTTTTGGCAGGAGCTATATAAAGAACAGTTTGCACATTTACCTTTTTGAATATTTTTTTTAAAAATCCTATACAGTATATAAATTGCAAAAATTAATAAAACTAATCCAATTATATAATCTATCATAAAATTTCACCTCTTAATTTTTAGATTTTTAATATTTTATGTAGATTAAAAGAAAAATGTATGATATTATTCAATTTATCTAATCATTGTTTACCAAAGTTAAAAAACTGGTAAAAGTTAGATATTACAAAGATGAAAAGAAAGGTTTCTAATAATAGAATCTTAAAAATAGTATTTAGATATATATTCAATCAAATTCCCCGATTTCTCTACTATACATTAGAGAATAAAGAAACTTTAAATTGAAGACTTAAATGAACTCATAGAAAGAATAGCAAAAGATATAATGAAAGGGCTAAAAAAATAAAGAGTTTTATTGCATAATAGCAGATGGAACCGGCTTTGGATATTCAGATACGTACAAGCTTTCATGGAAAAGAGAAATTAATAAAGAAAGTAGAAGAGCTAAAACATATATTGACATATACCTTGAGTGAAAAATAAAAATATGTTAAAAATAAACCTCCCAAAAAACATTGGGAGGTAAATAAATGACACCAATTTTAAAAATTTTCTATA